>JALSRW010000517.1 GCA_026984595.1 Alphaproteobacteria bacterium | reverse complement strand
GTCACGGTGAGACCGAACAGGAGCCCCACGCCGAGCACGTAGCGCACCACCGAGTAGAGATTGCGCTCGAACAGCTCGCGTTCCGACAGCCAGGCGATGGCGTCGCGTGCCACCGGCCAGCCGACCAGCGCCACGGTGGCGATGAGGATGACGATGGCGGAGAGGATGGTGAGCAGGATGCTCTCCAACCGCCCCACCAGGAAATGGGGCAGCTCGGGCACCTGATAGGCGTGGTTCATGGCGTGGCGCAGGCTCTCGAGGCCCGAGGAGGCGAACCACAGCGAGATCAGGATGCTGACCGTCAGCACCCCGGCGCTGGCCTCCCGGAGCACCTCCTCGACCGCCGGCCGCAGCACGCTCGCCACCTCCGGCGGGATCAGTTCGAGGGCCAGATCGATCGACTGCCGTACCGCCTCGGTCTGGCCGAACAGACCGGCCAGGGTGAGCAGGAAGATGAGGAAGGGAAAGGCCGCGAACAGGGTGGTGAAGGCGATGTTGCCGGCGAGGATCAGGCTGTCGCTGAAGAAGAAGTCGTGGATCGCCTCTCCCAGCACCCGCCGGACCGGTGCCAGCCGGCGGCCGAGCCGCTTGCGGGCATGGTGGAAATCGGCCCGCGCGCGCTTGCGCCTGCTCCGGAGCGGAACCACCGGCCCCGGCAGGCCGGCGATCGGCTCCAGGACGGGCAGGCCCTTGTCCCTGCGCGGATGCTGCGGGGTCGGTGTCATCGCCTCTCGGGTTCCGGGCCTCTTGTCCTCTGGTCAGACGGAATGGGGCGGAGTAGGTTCACGCCGCCCGAGCGATGGGGGGAGGAAAGCCATGCCCACGATCACGATCTTCGACAAATCCAGGCTGCCGAGCCGTCATGCGACCCTCGGTCCGGATCGCGCGCCGCACCGCTCATACTATTACGCGATGGGCCTGTCCAAGGAAGACATCGACCGGCCCTTCGTCGGCGTGGCCACGGCATGGAACGAGGCGGCCCCCTGCAACATCGCGCTGCACCGCCAGGCCCAGGCGGTCAAGACCGGGGTCTCGCGTGCCGGCGGCACGCCCAGGGAATTCACCACGATCACCGTCACCGACGGTATCGCCATGGGCCATCAGGGGATGAAGAGCTCGCTGGTGTCCCGCGAGGTGATCGCCGATTCGGTGGAGCTCACCATGCGCGGCCATGCCTATGACGCACTCGTGGCCCTGGCCGGCTGCGACAAGTCCCTGCCGGGGATGATGATGGCCATGGTCCGCCTCAACGTGCCCTCGGTCTTCATGTACGGCGGCTCGATCCTGCCCGGACGCTGGCACGGTCGCGACGTCACCGTCCAGGACGTGTTCGAGGCGGTGGGCAAGCATGCGGTAGGCGAGATGAGCGAGGAGGAGCTGCTGGAGCTCGAACAGGCGGCCTGTCCCTCGGCCGGCGCCTGCGGCGGCCAGTTCACCGCCAACACCATGGCCTGCGTCTCCGAGGCCATCGGCCTGGCCTTGCCCGGTTCGGCCGGCACCCCGGCGCCGATGGAGGCCCGCGACCGCTGGGGCGAAGAGTCGGGCGAGATGGTAATGAAGCTGTTGGAGCTCGGCATCCGCCCGCGCGACATCGTCACCCGCCGGAGCCTCGAGAACGCCGCCCGGGTGGTCGCCGCTTCCGGCGGCTCGACCAACGGGGCGCTGCATCTGCCGGCCATCGCCCACGAGGCGGGAATCGATTTCGACCTCCACGAGGTGGCCCGGATCTTCCGGGACACACCCTACATCGCCGATCTCAAGCCGGCCGGCCGCTATGTGATGAAGGATCTGGCCGATGCCGGCGGCGTGCCGCTGCTGATGAAGGCGCTCCTCGACGGCGGCTATCTCCACGGCGACTGCATCACGGTGACCGGCAGGACCGTCGCCGAGAACCTGGCCGAGGTCTCCTGGAACCCGGATCAGGAGGTGGTGCGGCCGGTCTCCGATCCCATCACGAGCTGGGGCGGGGTGGTCGGTCTCCGGGGCTCGCTGGCGCCGGAGGGGGCCATCGTCAAGGTGGCGGGGCTGGCCGAACGCAGATTCCGTGGTCCGGCCCGGGTGTTCGAATGCGAGGAGGATGCCATGGCGGCGGTGCAGGAGCGCCGCTATCGGGCCGGCGAGGTGCTGGTGATCCGCTACGAGGGCCCCAAGGGCGGTCCCGGTATGCGCGAGATGCTGGGGGTGACCAGCGCCATCTACGGCCAGGGCATGGGCGACAAGGTGGCACTGATCACCGATGGACGGTTCTCGGGAGCCACCCGCGGTTTCTGCATCGGCCATGTCGGTCCCGAAGCGGCGGTGGGCGGACCCATCGGACTGCTGCGGGATGGTGACATGATCGCCATCGACGCCGAGGCCGGAACCCTCGATGTCGAACTGTCCGAGGCCGAACTCGAGGCGCGGCGGCGCGAATGGAAACCGCGACCGACCATGTACGGTTCCGGTGCGCTGTGGCGCTACGCCCAGAATGTGGGCTCGGCCGAAAAAGGCGCCGTCACCCATCCCGGGGCCAGGGGCGAGGTGATCCAGTACCCCGATCTGTGAGGGTTCAGACCCGGCCCTCGCGCCACCAGGCGAGGCCGGCGCTGGCCAGCAGCAGAACGAGAGCCAGGGGCGGCGGCAGCAACGGGGTGCGGCTGGTGGCGCGCACCACATAGCGCTCGCGGTCCCGTAGCCCGATCCAGCCGCGACCGAAGGCGCGCCGGCCGCTGCCCACCAGCCGCACATCGGGGGTGCCGCCGCCGGCCAGCCGCACCACCGTGCCGCCGGTGGCACGGGCCAGGGGGGAGAGGATCTCGGCGGTGGACAGCATGTCCTCGAGCTCGCGGGCGGCGATCGGGCGCGGCGCGGCGAAGGCGGTGCGGGCACCGTCGCTGATCCGATAGAGCCCTTCCTCCTCGGCGGCGATGCGGGTGCGGGCGATGCCGTCCGCATCCGGGGTGACGGTCAGCTTCCGCTCGACCCCCGAGGGGCTGCGGACGGTGAGCTCGGCCGGTTCGGCGGCCAGCGAGCGGCGCTCGATCTCGATGCCGTCGCCCGCCGGTCGGGCGATCAGGGCCTCCTCCTCCAGCTCCGGCTCGCGCATCAGCCAGTGCACCAGACGACGCAGCAGCAGGCTCTGCGGGCCGCCGCCCTCGAAACCGCGTGCCCACAGCCAGGCCTGATCGGAGAGGAGCTGGGCGACCCGCCCCTTGCCGACCCGCTGGAGAATCAAGAGCGGCCGGTCGTCGACCCCGGTCATCAGCACCTCGCCGCCGCCGGCCTCCACCTCCACCTGGCGGAACCAGCGTCCCCAGCGCGGATCGTCACCGGCGGCGCCAGCGAGGCCGCGGGTCACCGGATGCCGGCGGCCGAGATCGGTCAGCCGGGGCCGAAAGCCGCGTTCCAGCACCTTGCCGGTGGGACGGCCCGGCAGTACCCGTGCCAGAGGCGTGCGGTAGAGGCTCAGGAGCGAGCCGAATTCGGGCCCCGCCGCTTCCAGCAGGGCGCCGCCTTCCTCCACGTAGCGGGCGATGTTGTCGAGATAGACGAGCGGCAGCAGGCCACGACGGGCATAGCGGTCGAAGATGACGAGATCGAACTCGTCGAGCTTGAGCTCGAACAGCTCGCGGGTGGGAAAGGCGATCAGGGCGAGCTCGCGAATCGGCGTACCGTCCTGCTTTTCCGGCGGACGCAGAATGGTGAAATGCACCAGATCGACCGAGGGATCGGCCTTCAGCAGGTTGCGCCAGACCCGGAGCCCCGGATAGGGCAGGCCGGAGACCAGCAGCACCCGCAGCCGGTCGCGCACGCCGTTGACGAACAGGGTCTGGCGGTTGTTGAGGGTGGTGAGCTCGCCGTCCCTGGCCTCGACCTCGGCCTCCAGCACCGTCCGGCCGGCCTTGTCGAGGGTGAAGGGGATGGTGGCCGTCTGTTCCGGCAGGATGCGGGTTTCGGCGATCACCTCGCCGTCGCGGCGAAGGGTGAGACGCAGGGGTGTGCGGCGTTCGGTGGCCGGCCGCTCGATCACCCGCAATCGCAGTTCCTGTGGCTCGCCGACGACGGCGAAGCTCGGCGCCGCCTCGACCACCAGCGCCCGGTCGCTTTCGTCCGCCCGGCCGGTGAGCAGCACCTGGAAGGGGACATCCTGGGGCCAGCCGGCGGGGTCGGCCGGAAGATCGTGGACCTGACCGTCGGTGACGGCGATGACGCCGGCGAGGCGGCTGCGGTCGATCTCGCCGAGGGCCTCGCGCATGCGGGAAAAGAGCGGCGTGCCGTCGCGCCCGTCACCGCGAACGGTGATCTCGCGCAGCTCGAGACCGGGCAGCCGGGCGAGGCGCCGGCGCAGCTCGGAGAGCGCTTTTGCCGTCTGCTGCGGTCGCACATCGAGCCGCTGGCTGGGGGAACGATCCTCCACCAGCACCACGATGTTGCGCAACGGATCGCGCTCCTCGCGATAGAGCGACGGCCCGGCCAGGGCGAGCAGCAGGAGGCCGAGGAAGAGCGCGCGAAAGCCGGTACCGCGGGCCCGGCGCCACAGGCCGAAGCCGAGCAGGAGAAGCGCCGGGACGGCGAGCAGGCCGAGCAGCCAGAGCGGCAGCCAAGGTGCCCAGAGGATGCTGCTGCCGTTCATTGGCTGAGCCTCTCCAGCAGGGCCGGGATGTGCACCTGGTCGGTCTTGTAGTTGCCGGTCAGGGCGTACATCACGAGATTGACGCCGAAGCGCCGGGCCATCTCCCTCTGCCGCTCGCCGCCCGGCACGGTCGGCAGCAGCGGCGCCCCGAGCTCGTCGACGGCCCAGGCTCCGGCCCAGTCATGGGCACCGATGATGACGCTGGACACCCCGTCGTTGATGCCCGCGGGGGGCTCGTCCACCCACACCGTCTGACCGGTGAAGCGGCCGGGAAAATCCCGCAGCAGATAGAAGGAACGGGTCAGCGCGTGGTTCTCGGGAAGCGGCACCAGGGGCGGCAGATCGAGGCCTTCGAGAAGCCGGGCCAGGCGCTGTTCGCCGGGACCACCGCTCTGCCCCGGCAGCAGTCGGCCGCCATCACCGGTGTCGAAGAGGATCATGCCACCGTTCTTGAGATAGGTGTCGACCCGGGCGAGGGTACCCGCCGGCAGATCGGGATGTTCGGGCGGCACCGGCCAGTAGAGCAGCGGGTAGAGGGCGAGCTCGTCGGTGGCCGGATCGACTCCCACCGGATCGCCCGGCTCGACCGAAGTGCGCCGGGCCAGGACCAGACCGAGCCCGTCGAGACCGGCCGCGCTCCGCCGGTCGACCTCCGGCAGGCCGGTGCGCACATAGGCGAGGCGGGTCAGCGCCAGGCGCTCGGCCAGTGCCGCATCGTCCTCCGCCGCCCCGGCTACGCCCGGGTAGAGAAGCAGCAGCGCGATCGCTGCCGCCGCCGGCCGCAGCAGGCCGCGCAGGGCGAGGGCGATCAGCAGATCGGCCAGGGCCAGCAGCAGCGCCGCCGTCAGCAGCCAGGGCGCGAGCGGGGTTTCGCGGCCGCCCTCATAAGGCCGGACCTCGGGTACCAGCCCCCGGAAATCGAGGGCGATGCTGTCGCGCACACCCTTCTGCAGATTGAGGGCGATCCCCGGTGCCGTCTCGGAGCCTTCCCCGGCGGCGATCGGCGCCCAGAGGCCGGGCGGGGTATCGGGGCCGGGCATCGCCGTCGCCAGTTCTCCGGCCGGCAGTGGCAGGATCTCGGCGGCCGGCGGACGCAGACGGCCGAAGCCGTCCAGGAGACGGGTGGCCCGCAGCATGCCTTCGGGGCGTCCGCCCACCCCCGGCGCCAATGCGATGGTGCGGCGCATGATGTCGATGAACAGATGGGAAAGCGGCAGGCTGGTCCAGCTCGTGTTGGCGGTGGTGTGGACCAGCAGCAGCCAGCCCTCGCCGAGGCGACGGCCGGTGATGATCGGCGTGCCGTCCTCGAGGGTGGCGAGCGTAGCACCGGCCAGCTCGGGTCCGGGTTCGGCCAGCACCTGACGGTAGACCAGCGCTTCGGCGCTGCTCTCCAGACCGGCGAACGGCCCCTCGCTCGGGAAGGGCGCGAAGGGCAGCGGCTTCGACCAGGACATCGCCCCGCCCAGGATGCGGTCGCCCTGGCGCAGGCGGATCGGCAGCAGATCGTCGCCACCGGCGGCGAGGCGCGGCCCCGCGAAACGCAGCAGCACCCCGCCGCGGCGGATCCAGTCGCCGAGCAGCTCCTGCTCGTTGTCGGTGAGCCGGCCGACATCGGCGAGCACGATCATCGACAGGGGCGCCTGCACGAGATCGGCGATCTCTCCTTCGCGCAGCTCGGCGTAGGGGCTCAGCGCGCGGCTTACGAAATAGAGCTCGGAGAGGAGCGGCTG
Source organism: Alphaproteobacteria bacterium (assembly GCA_026984595.1). Classification (GTDB taxonomy): domain Bacteria; phylum Pseudomonadota; class Alphaproteobacteria; order Geminicoccales; family Geminicoccaceae; genus JALSRW01. The sequence goes on along the minus strand of JALSRW010000517.1, from coordinate 1,997 downwards.
CGCCTCGGGATCGCGGCCGGCGCCGGTGAGCCCGACGATGCGTCGCCGCCAGCGCTCGTCGAACAACACCACCGTGCCCGCGCCGAGGGTGTCCGTCTCGAGACGGGCGATGCGGTTCCTGAGTTCCAGCGGCAGGGTGATGTCGCCGCGGCCGATGCGCTGGCCTTCGGCGAAGGTCAGCTCGGTGCGAGCCAATACCTCGCCGCCCGGACCACGGGCCGACACCGGTACCGACTCCGCCGGTCCCGGCGTCGGGCGCACCATCTCCAACGCCAGTTTCTCCCCCTCTGCCGCGGGTTCGCGCAGCAGCCGGGCGCGCCGGGCCGGATCCTCGGCGAACACGGTGAGCGGCCCGAGCCGCCTGAGGGCGCGCGCGAAATCGGCCGCCGCCTCGCGTTCCTCGGCGCTGGCGACGACGCCGTCGGTGAGCCAGAACACGGTGAACTGGGGTTCGTGGAGCTGGGCCAGGGTTTCGAGCGCGGCCTCGTGGCGCACGGGCCAGGGCCGGGGCGTGAAGTCGGCGGCGCGACGGGCGAGCCGGGCGGGATCGTCGGCAAGCAGCACCGGCCCGTCCCTCTCCGGGGCGGTGCGCAGAAGGTAGACGGTCCGGTCTTCGCGGCGGGCCCGCGCCAGCAGATCCTGGAGGGTGTCCAGCCGGCGCTTCCAGTGCGGTGCGGCGGCCCAGCCGTCATCGAGCACGATCAGGATCGGATCGGTCCCGGCCAGGCGCGGGCGCGGATCGAGTACCGGTCCGGCCATCGCCAGGATCAGCAGAGCGGCGATGGTCAGGCGCAGCAGGAGCAGCCACCAGGGGGTGCGCGCCGGCGTGCGTTCGCTGCTCAGCAGTCGCGCCAGGATCATCAGCGGCGGGAACACCACCCGCCGCGGTGCCGGCGGCGTCGCCCGCAGCAGCCACCAGATCGCCGGCAGCGCGGCCAGGGCCAGCAGCAGCCAGGGTTGGGAGAAGGCGAGAGGGCCGAGCGGCAGCATCACTCAGTCGACGGCGTTGGGGGCCAGCATCTGGTAGAGCGTCAGCAATCCGGATGCGGCGGCACGATCGGTACGATGGGTGGCGAAGTTCCAGCCCCGCGACAGGCAGAGCCGGCGCAGGCGCTCACGGTGGGCGGCGAACAGGCGGCGATAGCGGGCGCGGACCTCGCGCACATTGCCGATCAGATGACGTCCCTCCCGTTCCGGTCCCTCGAACAGCACGCGCCCGTCGAAGGGCAGCTCCTCCTCGGCGGGATCGTTGATCTGCAACACCGCGGCGCGCAGGCCGAGACCGGTGTACCGGCCCAGCACTTCCTGCCAGCGCTCGGCCGGAGCGAGGAAGTCGGAAACCAGTACCAGCCGGGCGTGACGCGGCAGCCGCACCACCGGCGGCAGGGTCTGCGGAGCGGCGGGCATCGCCAGGCTGCGACACAGCGCGTCGAGACCGAAGCGGCCGCTGCGCGGCGGCTCGCCGGAACCCAGCAGGGTGACCCGCTCGCCGGCCCGCACCAGCAGCACGGCGAGAGCGATGGAAAGGAGCAGCGCGCGATCCTCCTTGGTCTCCTCGATCGCCGGCGAGCGGTAGCGCATGGAGGCCGAACGGTCGCACCAGATCCACAGGCTTTCGGCGGCTTCCCATTCCTGTTCGCGGATGAAATGGTGCTGGGTGGCGCGCGCCGACTGCCGCCAGTCGATGCTGCGGGCGTCGTCACCGGGCTGGTAGAGGCGGAACTGCCAGAAGGTCTCGCCGGTGCCGGTGCGGCGCCTGCCGTGCACGCCCTGGGCGACCGTACTGGCCACCCGCTCGGCCTCCACCAGCAGCGCCGGCAGCCGCTGGCCCAGCTTTTCCGCCCGCTCCCGCAGCCGCAGCAGCGGGGCCGGCGCGGTCGCGGCGAACTCAGGCGACATGCCGGCAGAGGCGGCCGATGACGTCATCGACGGTGATCCCTTCCGCCCGCGCGGCGAAGGTCACCGCCATGCGGTGGCGCAGGACGGGAGGAGCCAGG
>JALSRW010000516.1 GCA_026984595.1 Alphaproteobacteria bacterium | reverse complement strand
CCACCTATCCGCAGCGCTCGCGCTACCAGCTCGTGGTCGAGGCGATCGAGCCGGCCGGCGTCGGTGCCCTGATGGCACTTCTGGAGGAGCGCAAGAAGCGGCTCGAAGCGGAAGGCCTGTTCGCCCCCGAGCGCAAGCGGCCCCTGCCCTTCCTGCCGGAGGTCGTCGGCGTCGTCACCTCGGCCAGCGGGGCGGTGATCCGTGACATTCTCCATCGTCTCGAGGAACGTTTCCCGCGGCGGGTGATCCTCTGGCCGGTGCTGGTCCAGGGCGAAGGTGCGGCCGAACAGATCGCCGCCGCCATCCGCGGCTTCGCCAGCCTGCCGCCCGACGGTCCGGTGCCGCGGCCCGATCTTCTGATCGTCGCCCGCGGCGGCGGCTCGATCGAGGATCTCTGGGCCTTCAACGAGGAGGTGGTGGCCCGGGCGGCGGCCGAATGCCCGATCCCGGTGATCTCGGCGGTCGGTCACGAGACCGACACGACGCTGATCGACTTCGTCGCCGATCGGCGGGCGCCGACCCCGACCGCCGCTGCCGAAATGGCGGTACCGGTGCGCAGCGAGCTCAAGCTGCAGCTCGACGCCCTGGCCGAGCGGTTGCAGCATGCGATTCTGCAGATGATCGCGCGCCATCTCCGCCATCTCGATGCGCTCGCGCGGGGGCTGCGCGATCCGCGCCTGATGCTGGCGATGGCCGCCCAGCGCCTCGATGATCTCGGCGAGCGGCTGCGGCTTCGAAGCCCGCTGTTGCTGCTCGAAGCCCGCGCCGAGCTGGTGCGGACCCGCCACCGGCGGCTCGCCGAACTGGCCCGCGACCGGCTGCGGGAAGCGGAGACGGTCTGGCGGCACACGGCCGGGCGCCTGCAGCCGGCACCGATCGCCCGCCGGCTGGCCGAGGGCGAAAGCCGCCTCCAAGCGGCCACCATGCGCCTCGACCAGGGGATGCAGAGTTTGCTGCGCGAGGCCCGACGGAGCCTCGAGACATCGGGGCAGCGGCTCGAAAGCCTGAGCCACAGGCGGGTGCTGGAGCGGGGCTATGCGCTGGTGCGGCGCCGGGCCGACGGCCGCATCGTGCCCAGGCTGGCGGCCGCCGGCAGCGAGCGGGCGTTCGAGATCGAGTTCGTCGACGGCCGCATGGCGGTGCTGCGGGCGGGCAGCGGCGGCGGCCGGCATGGCGGCCGAAGACGGGGTGAGGATGACGGGCAGCCGCAGCTCCTCTGAGACCGGACAGGGCACGGGCGGGGCGCATGAGCGCCCGATCGACCGGCTCATCGCCATCATGCGCCGGCTGCGCGACCCCGAGCGGGGCTGCCCCTGGGACATCGAGCAGGATTTCTCGACCATCGCCCCCTACACTATCGAGGAAGCCTACGAGGTGGCCGATGCCATCGGCCGCGGCGATTTCGAGGATCTGCGACAGGAACTGGGCGATCTGCTGTTCCAGGTGGTCTACCATGCCCAGATGGCCGCCGAGCGCGGCCTGTTCGACTTCGAGGATGTGGCCGCGGCGGTGGCCGAGAAGATGATCCGCCGTCACCCCCACGTCTTCGGCGAGGCGCGGATCGACAGCGCCGAGGCGCAGCGCCGTTCCTGGGAAGAGCTCAAGGCGGCGGAGCGAACGCGCAAGGCCGAGCGGGCGGGAGCGGAAGCGAGCGCGCTCGACGATCTGCCGCGCAATCTGCCGGCCCTGCTGCGCGCCCTAAAGCTCCAGGAACGGGCGGCGCGGGTCGGTTTCGACTGGCCCGAACCATCCCGGATCCTCGACAAGATCGAGGAAGAGGTCGCCGAGCTGCGCCAGGAACTGGCACGCGACGGCAACCGCGAGGCGCGGCGGATGGAGGTGGGGGATCTGCTCTTCACCCTGGTCAATCTGGCGCGGCAGCTCGATATCGATCCCGAGACGGCGCTGCGTCTCGCCGGTGCCAAGTTCGAACGGCGGTTCCGGGCGATGGAGGAAGCCGCCGGACAGCGGGGACGAAGGCTGCAGGAGATGTCCCTGGAGGAAATGGAAGCGCTCTGGCAGGAGGCCAAGACCGCCGATCCCGAACCTCAGTGACGGGCTTCCAGCCGTCGTGCCAGCCTCGCCCGGTTCGCGGGATCGATCGCCACGCGGAGATGGATGCCCCGATCACCGTCCTCGCGAACCAGCACATGGGCATGAGCGTGCAGCCAGGCGAGCAGCGCCCCCTCGCCCGGTGACAGATCGAGATCCACCACCTCTTCGCGGGCCGCGATCATCCGGTCCATCTGCCGGAGCAGCTCGCCGACCCCTTCCCCGGTGCGGGCCGAAAGCGGCACCAGATGCGGGGTCCGGGAGGCGGCATTGAGGCAGGTCTGCCGCTCCTCGCCGGTCAGCCGGTCGATCTTGTTCCAGGCCTCCAGCAGGCGATGCTCGCGAGCCGCCTCGTCGATCCCCAGCTCGTCGAGGATCTGCAGTACCTGCGCCGCCTGCGCCTCGGTGTCGGGATCGGAAATGTCCCGCACATGCAGCAGCAGATCGGCCTCTACCACTTCCTCGAGGGTGGCCCGAAAGGCGGCGATCAGGCTGGTCGGCAGGCCGGTGATGAAGCCCACCGTATCGGAAAGGATGACTTGCCGGCCCGAAGGCAGGCGCACCGCCCGCATGGTCGGATCGAGGGTGGCGAACAGCTTGTCCGCGACCTCCACCCCGGCGCCGGTGAGGCGGTTGAAGAGGGTCGACTTGCCGGCATTGGTGTAGCCCACCAGCGCCACCACCGGGTAGGGAACCCGCCGCCGCGCATCGCGATGCAGACCACGGGTCCGCTTGACCTGCTCGAGTTCACGACGGATGCGCAGGATGCGTTCGTCGATGCGGCGCCGGTCGAGCTCGATCTGGCTCTCGCCCGGACCGCCCACGAAGCCGAGACCGCCGCGCTGCCGTTCGAGATGGGTCCAGGATCGGACCAGCCGGCTGCGCTGGTAGGTGAGTGCGGCGAGCTCGACCTGCAGCTCGCCCTCGCGGGTGCGGGCGCGGCGGCCGAAGATCTCCAGGATGAGACCGGTACGGTCGATCACCTTGGTGTTCCAGGCGCGCTCCAGATTGCGCTGCTGCACCGGACCCAGCGCATGATCGAGGATCACCAGATCGACGGGATCGGAGGCCAGTTCCTCGGCGATTTCCTCGACCTTGCCGCGGCCCAAGAGGGTGGCCGGGCTCTTGCTGCGCAGCAGCACCGCCTCGGCGCCGACCACCTCGAGGCCGATCGCTTGGGCGAGGCGCACCGCTTCCTCGAGCCTGGCCTCGACGTGACGACGATCCGCGGTCCCGCGCCCGGTCGCCCCATGGGGATGGACGATCCGGGCGCGGCCGGTCTTCGACAGCAGGGTACGGCGTTGGGTCACGCGCACCCTTCAGCCATTGCCGGCTCCCTGCGGGAGCGGCTGCTGCTCGGCCGGCGGCTCGTAGAGGCGCACCGCAGCCGACGGCATGACCGTGGAGACGGCGTGCTTGTACACGAGCTGGACATGACCGTCCCGACGCAGCAGGAGGCAGAAATTGTCGAAGGAGCTGATGACCCCCTGGAGCTTGACGCCATTGATCAGGAAGACGGTGACGGGCACCTTCCCCTTGCGGATATGATTGAGAAACACGTCCTGCAGGTTCTGTTGTTTTTCGCTCGCCATGGGAGTGTGTCCTTGTTATCGCGGCTTGAAGCGGGTTCCGGCCGATCGGCGTTCACGACGAATCTCGAAGCCTGCAACCCCAGGTCAAGGGGATCCCCGCCTTGTGCACCCGGATACTGTGGATAGCGGGGCAACGGGCCACGGGCAAGACGCAAATGCACATCTCCGCTAGAGGCCGGCCGCCGCCTCCGGGATCCCCGATCTTTCCGCATAGAGCCGGGCCAGATGGCGGGTGGTGCTGCCGGGCACGCCATTGGCCACGGCCCGCTCGTCGATGCGGGTGACCGGCAGGATGAGCGAGGTGGTGCTGGTCAGAAAGGCCTCGCGCGCTGCTTTCGCTTCCTCGAGGGTGAAGGGGCGCTCGACCACCTCGATGCCGGCCTCCCGGGCCAGTTCCAGCACCACCGAGCGGGTGATGCCGCCGAGAATGCGCGGTCCCGACGGATGGGTCACCAGCCGGCCCTCGGAATCGACGATATAGGCGTTGGAAGCGCTGCCCTCGGTGACGCGGCCCTCGCCATCCACCAGCCAGGCTTCGCGGCAGCCGGCCTCGGCCGCCTGCTGCTTGGCCAGCAGATTGGCCAGCAGGCTGATCGACTTGATGTCGCAGCGTCCCCAGCGCTGGTCGGGCAGGGAGATCACCGCCACTCCCTCGGCCCGCTCGCGGTCGGAAGGAAAGGGCGCACGCCGCACGGTGATCACCAGGCTCGGGCGCGCATCGTGCGGAAACAGATGATTGCGGGGCGCCACACCGCGGGTGACCTGGAGATAGACGATGGCCTTGCGGATCGGATTGCGCGCCAGCGCCTCGCCGATCACCAGCGCCAGCGCCCTCGCGGACATCGGCGGGGGAATGCGCAGTGCGGCCAGCGATCGTTCGAGCCGCGCCAGATGGCGCTCGAGATCGCGGGGCACACCGTCCACCGCCTTGATCACCTCGTAGACGCCGTCGGCGAACTGGTAGCCGCGGTCTTCGATCGCCACCTCGGCCCGCCCGATCGGCAGGAACCGACCATTGACATAGGCCTGCCGTGTCATTCCCCTTCTCCCCGGTAAAGCTCGCCGGGCGTACGCCGCTCAGAAATAGTCGACCCGCACCGCGAACAGTTGCTCCACCTTCTTCACCGCCTCGCTGCGTGCCACCAGAACGACACGATCGCGAGCCCGGATCTCCGTATCGGCGCGGGGCGTGATCACCTCGCCCTCTCGGACGATGGCACCGATCAGGATGGAGCGACCCAGCCGCAGCTCCTGCAGGGGCCGTCCCACCAACGGCGAGGTCTCGAGCGCCTCCGCCTCGTAGATTTCGGCCTCGCCGTCGCGGATGGTGTGCACCGCCTTGATCCGCCCGCGCCGGACGTGACGTAGGATGCTGGATACGGTGGTCTCCCGCGGATTGACGGCGATGTCGATGCCGACCCGGTAGAGAATGCGGTTGTAGCTGGCGTTGTTGAGCAGGGCCATGGCCCGGCCGCAGCCCAGATATTTGGCCAGCAGCCCCGACATGATGTTGACTTCGTCGCTGTTGGTGACCGCGACGAAGGCCTCGGCCGCGGCCACATTGGCCTCCTCCAGGAGATCGAGATCGCGGGCGTCGCCGTTGAGGACGACGGCCTTCTTCAGGCGGTCGGCAACCCCCGCCGCCCGCTCCTCGCTGGCCTCGATGATCTTGAGGTTGATGCCCGGACGACGGTTCTCGAGCTCCCGCGCCAGGAACAGGCCGATATTGCCGCCGCCGGCGATCACCACCCGGTCGCTGGCCGCCGCCTCGTAGCCGAAGGCGGCGAGGGCGCGGTGGAGATGGGCGGTCTCGACCACGAAATGGACCTCGTCGCCGACCAGTAGCTGATCGTCGGCGGCGGGAATGAAGAAGCGGTCGCCGCGCACCACCCCGACACAGACCAGATGGAGATTGGGAAACAGATAGGTCAATTGGCGGAGCGGGGTCTCGATCACCGGGGTCTCGGCGGTGATGCGGATGGCCACCAGCCGCACCCGATCCTCGGCGAAGGAGACCACGTTGAGCGCCCCCGGCACCTCCAGCCGCAGGGCGATGGCGTGTGCCACCTCCACCTCCGGCGAGATCACCACGTCGATCGGCAGATGATCGCGACGGAACAGATCCTGCCAGCGGCTCTGCAGATAGTCCTGCTGGCGCACCCGGGCGATGCGCATCGGAACGTTGAACAGCGAATGCGCCACCTGACAGGCGATCATGTTCACTTCGTCGGCGTAGGTGACGGCGACGATCATGTCGGCATCGGCGGCGCCCGCCTTCTCGAGAACGCTGGGCAGGGAGGCATGGCCGACCACCCCCTGCAGATCGAGATTCTCCTCGATCTTGTGGATGAGTTCGGCACGCCGGTCGATCACCGTGACGTCGTTGTTGGCGGCGGCGAGGTATTGGGCGATCGCATAGCCGACCTGACCGGCACCGCAGACGATGACCTTCATCGTTCAGCTCCGCTCCGCATGGTCGCCGGGCAGGATCAATCCTCCCCGTACAGGCCCAGGGTCTTGAGCTTGCGATGCAGGGCGGAACGTTCCATGCCGATGAAATTGGCGGTCCGCGAGACATTGCCGCCGAACCGCTGAAGCTGCGCCTGCAGATAGGCGCGCTCGAAATGTTCGCGCGCCTCGCGCAGCGGCAGGCTGATGAGCTGGCCGTTGGCCCGCGGATCCATGGCCGAGGCCGAGCTGTTGGCGATATCGGGCGGCAGCCCTTCGATGCCGATCGGCGAACCGGGCTCGCCCGGGGCCATGATCAGCATCCATTCGATGGCATTCTTGAGCTGACGCACGTCTCCCGGCCAGTCGGCCGCCTGCAGCACGGCCATCGCTTCGGGGGTCAACGGCCGCGGCGGCACACCGCAGGTTTCGGCGGCCATCTTCATGAAATGCTCGACCAGCTCGGCGATGTCGGTGCGCCGCGCACTGAGCGGCGGCAGCGCCAGCGGCACCACGTTGATCCGGTAGTAGAGCTCCTCACGGAACCGCCCGGCCGCCATTTCCGCCTTGAGATCGCGGCTGGTGGTGGCGAGCACCCGCACATCCACCTCGACCCGACCGCTGCCGCCCAGCCGGGTGAAGCTCTGCTCCTGCAGGACCCGCAGGATCTTGCCCTGGGTCTCGAGCGGCATGTCGGCGATCTCGTCGATCAGCAGGGTGCCGCCGTCGGCCCGCTCGAAAGTGCCGACCACGCGCGGCCGGTCGGGCCCCAGATGGCCCGCCTCGGCGCCGAACAGCTCGATATCGACCCGGCTCGGCTCGAGAAGAGCGGCATTGATCACCACGAACGGCCCGGAAGCCCGCCGCGAACGGGCATGGATCATACGCGCCGCCACTTCCTTGCCGGAGCCGGGCGGACCACTGATCAGCACCCGGCTGTTGGCCGCCGCCACCCGTTCGACGATCTGGCGCACCTTGGTCATCGCCGGCGAGCTGCCGATCAGCTCGATCTCGGCATTGCGGCGTCGCAGCTCGGACAGTTCGCGGCGCAGCCGGCTGGCCTCGAGGGCATGCTCGACGGCCAGCAGCAGGCGGTCCGACTTGAAGGGTTTCTCGATGAAATCGTAGGCGCCCATCTTGATGGCGGCCACCGCGGTTTCGATGGTGCCATGGCCGCTGAACATGATGACCGGCAGCTCGGGGCGGTTGGCGCGCACCCATTCGAGGATCTGGATGCCGTCCATCTCGCTGCCTTCGAGCCAGATATCGAGCAGCACGAGCGCCGGCGCCCGCCGCTCGATCTCCCGCAGGGCCTCGGTGGAATTGGCGGCCTCCCGGGCCGCGTAGCCCTCGTCCTCGAGGATCGCGGCAACAATTTCGCGGATCGCCACTTCGTCATCGACGATCAAGATATCTTTGGTCGTCGTCCTCATCGCGCTCTCGCCGCCGCCCAGCCCCGTTCTCCCAATCCTTCGCCGGCCAGCATCCCGCGTCAAGCCGCGGCGGGACGCGGAAACACGAGCCGTGCCGTGACGCCGCCGCCGGGACGGTCCGTCAGCTCCACGAGGCCCCCGTGTTCCTCCATGATCTTCCGGACGATGGCAAGCCCCAAACCCGAGCCCCGCGGCTTGCTCGTCACATAGGGCTCGAACAGCCGGTGCGCGCTACCGCCCGGCAGCCCGGGGCCGTTGTCCTGCACCTCCACCGTCACCGCCTCGCTGCTCGAGCCGACGGCCACGCGGATGCAGGGCGGCTCGCCCTCGCCGGCCGCCGGCCCTTTTTCGGCCAGTGCTTCGGCGGCGTTCTTGAGAAGGTTGGTGAGAGCCTGGGTGACCTTCTCGCCGTCGCACAGGAGCCGCACCGGCCGCTCGGGCGCCTCGACGCGAAAGGTAATGGAGGGCCAGGCAGTTTGCTGCAGCAGCACCGCGTGGCGCACCAGCTCGTCCAGCGATTCCTCGCGCATCACCGCCGCCGGCATGCGCGCGAAGGCCGAGAATTCGGAGATCAACCGGCCGATGGTGTCGACCTGACGGGTAATCGTCAGGATGGAGTTCTCGAACACCTCGGCATCCTCGCGGATCTGGCGCAGATACTTGCGGCGCAGCCGTTCGGCCGAAAGGCGGATGGGGGTCAGCGGGTTCTTGATCTCGTGGGCGATGCGCCGCGCAACTTCGGCCCAGGCCGCCTGCCGCTGGGCGCTCAGCAGTTCGGTGATATCGTCGAAGGTCATCACATAGCCGATGGTCTCCCCGCCTTCGCGCTGGGCGGCGAGACG
>JALSRW010000515.1 GCA_026984595.1 Alphaproteobacteria bacterium | reverse complement strand
CGCCCCGCGGGCCGCTGCCTGCTCCCCCTTCATACGGCGCTTCGCTGCAACGGATGGCGCAGGGGATAGCCGGCGTCGGGCAGGACCATCTGGGCCGCGAGGCGCCGTCGGGTGTCGAGAAAGATGGGGGCTCGCAGGTTCACATAGGCCTGCACCCCACCCTCCTCCTCGGCGAGGGTCACCACCAGCAGCAGACACAGATCCTCCGGTCGGATCTCGAGCGCCCCACAGATTTCGGCGATATCGTCCCGCGCCAGGGGCATCGCCTGCAGATCGGCCGGCATGACGATCAGCGACAGAGTCTCCTCCTCGAGCAGCTCGAGCAGCAGGAAGCGCCCGCCACAATGCGGCATCGTCTCCAGCCGGAAGCGCCGGGCGCGAGGAAAGCCGGGCAGGCCGCGCGGCAGGAAGACGGTGTCTTCCGCCGGCCGTGGATCGCCCGCGGGGCGATCGGAAATGCCGACAGCAGCTCCCTCGGCAGCGATCTCCGTCGTCAATGTACCCGGCTCCTGCATGGCTCTGCACCTCCGTTGGCGGCCCGGCAAAGGCAGGGCCAGACTAGCTCGTCACGGTTAATGTTTTCCTAATTCTCCGGACCTCATCGGAGATAGTCGGCGATGCTCAGCTGCGATAGCCGCGTCACCGCCAGATAGCTGGCCTCGAGGGCCGTGCGATCCTGGGCCAGCCGACTCAACGCCGCCGACAGATCGGTGTCCTCGATGCCACTCACGATCTCGGCGAGATACACTTCGTCACCCTTCTGCACCTCGATCACGGCCTCCAGACGGCTGCGTTTGGCACCCAGCTCGCTGCGCAGATCGGCCAGCCTGTCGACGACGTCGGTCAGACTGTCGAGTGCATCCTCGAGATCCGCCCGGCGGTTGGTCAGATGCCCCTGACGCGCGAGCCCCAGGGCGCCCACCAGACGCTCGAAGGCCGAATCACTGGCCGGAATGCCGTAGGCCAGCGTCACTCCGTCATCGGCCTGGACCTCGAGCGTGACATCGTCGCCATTGTAGTACTGGGTCGAATCGGCGGTTACCGGCGGTGGGTCGGGAATGGTGACCGGCGCGGTGTCGGTACGACTGCCCGCGAACAGATAGCGGCCGTCGAGCCGGGCGTTGAGGCGGGCTTCGACTTCCGCGAGCATCGAATCGAGTTCCGCGTCCAGCGGCACATTCTCTCCGGTTCCGGCATTGAGGCGCTGAACGAGCAGGGTCCGCGCCCGCTCGGCGATGCGGCCGAGACTCTCGAGACTGCCGTCCATCGCCTGCATGCGGTCGACCACATGCTCGTTCTGGCGGATGCGGTTGGCGTTGAGGGTGCGGTCGAAGCGGGTGCCGAGCAGCAGCGGCACATCGGCGGCCATGCGATCGAAGCTGCGCTCACGCTTGCCGGATGCCACCGCCATCTGGGTCTCGCGCATGCGGCCCTGGGTGGTCTGCAGCGCCCGTGTCAGCAGTGCCTGCTGGGCGAGGTCACCGACCCGACTGGTCATGTTCCATCCTCCCCTCGCCTATCGGGTGAGGTTCATGAGCTCGTCGAAGAGCTCGCTGGTGGTGGTCAGAACCCGCGCGGAAGCGGTATAGGCCTGCTGGTAGAGCACCAGCTTGGACATTTCCTCGTCGAGATTGACCCCCGATACGGAATCCCGCCGGAATTCGAGATCGGTGACCAGACCTTCGGAAGCGTCGGTCGCCGTCCGCAGACGGTCCACCGCCTGGGCCTGCACGGCGACCATGTCCACCGCATAGTCACGCATGCTGGCGGAGCGGCCGGGCAGGGTCCCCTGGGTGACCGTGTCGAACTCGCGTTCCAGGGCGGCGACCAGCTCGAGGGCGCCGCGATTGTCGCCCGCACCCCCGAGAACCCCGGTCGGCGTGCCGCTGGTGTCGACCTCGAGACTGGCGGCGGCGAGCAACGAGGGGTCCGCTTCCAGTACCGGATTGACGGCGAGCGCGGTGGCCGCGTCGCCGGTCTTCACCACCAGATCGTTGAGGCCGAAATAGTGGGAGAAGCCGTAATCCCGCTCCCGTCCGTCGGCATCGGTGAAGGCGATCGAGCTGTCGCCCTCGCTGATGGCGATGCCGTAGGAGCCGAGATCGATCGCCAACGGTCCGTCGCCGCTCAGGGTCACCGTTCCGTAGGCGGAAAGGGCGGCGGAAAGGTTGGCGACGAGCGTGGCGGCATCGTCGGCCATGTCGATGCTCACCGTGGTCACGGTGTCGCCGGTGCTGCGGTCGATCACCGACAGATAGGCCGTACCCGAGCGGGTGGCCGCGTCATAGGTGGTGGCGGCCGTTTCGTTGGTACCGGTGAGTGCGGTCGGTGGGGGCGATGCGGTGGCCGCATTGTGGGCCCGGTTGAGGGCGAAACGGGTCAGTTCGGCGAACTCGTCGAACTGCCCGGCGAGCTCCGGCAGCCGGCTGTCGCGCAGCTCCAGGAGCCCCTTGAGCTTGCCTCCGGTCAGCGAAGTCGAAGGCGAACTCCCGCCGCTGACCAGGGCGACGCCGGTCTCTCCGGCCAGGGGCTCGCCGGTATCCTCGTCGAGCTGGGAGATGTCGTAGACCTCGATGGCATCGAAGGCGGTGCCGGCCTCGACCTGGGCAGCGGGGGAATAGACGAGCTGGCGCGGCGAGTATTCGAGCAGAGGGGTGCCACCGCGTGCGTAGACCGCGATCGTATTGCGGTCGAGGGTGACGACGCTGATATCGAGTTTCTCCGCGAGGCGGTCGAGCAGGCGATCGCGCTGGTCCTCCAGCTCCGCGGTCGGGACCCCCCGGGCGAACTCGTTGTTGATCTGGTCGAGAGCGAGGAGGTCACTGTTGATCTCGCCGACGAGCTGGGAGATCTGCTGATCGGCATCGTAGCGCATCTTCTGGACCAGCTCACCGGAAGTCTCGATGCGGTCGACCAGATCGGATACCGCCCCGAGCACCGTGATGCGGCTCGCGGTCTTCTCCGGCTGCACCGAGAAGGTTTCGAGGGCGGTGGCGAGATCGGAAAGTCGCGCCTGGATCCCGCTGCCGGAATCGCCGGGCCGGCCGAAGAGGCTGTTCTGGGCGTTGGCGAGACCGTCGGAGAGCACCGAATCGCGGGCCAGCACGCTGCGCTGGCGCCGCAACTCGGTGGTCAGGAAGCGGTCGGTGATGCGTTCCACCTCCTCGGCCCGCGCCCCCATGCCACGCCCGTCGAGCACCAGCGAGGATTGTTCCAGCTTCTTGCGGACGAAGCCTTCGGTGTTGACGTTGGCGACGTTGTTGGCGGTCACCTGCAGGTTGCGACGGGCCACGTCCAACCCGGTGAGAGCGGTCGAGAGCGCCGTGGTGAGGGTCATGGCATGTTTCTCCGGACCGTTCCTAGACCTGCCGGTCGAGCGTCAGCGGCACCACTTCTGCCGCTGCTCCGACATGGCGCGGCGACTGGCCGCCGAGCACTTCGGCGAGATGCCGGGCGATCCGCTCGACCACCAGCCTGGCCGCCGCCAGGGCGTTGACGTTGATACGCATGGCGGCCTGCAGCTCGCGCGTCGCCTCGGCCAGGATCTCGCGCAGCTCGGGCTCGAGGCCGCCGATGAAATCGGGCGAACGGCGCAGCCGCTGCACCTCGACCTCGTAGGCATCGGCCAACGCCAGCTTTTCCTCCTGCAGGGCCCGCAGCTCCTCGATGCCCATGCTGCGCAGCAGGGCATTCTCGCGCTCCAGCACGTGCTTCAGCTCGCGCATCAGGGCGATCAGAGCGCTCACCCGTTCCAGCGGCTCCATCAGCCCTCCTCCTGCATGCGCAGCATCTCCCGGACCACCGCATCGGCGACGCCGATGCCACCGGCCTTGCTGATCAGGCGGGCATAGGCATCGACGAGCATCGATCCCCAGGTATCCTCGCTGCCGCCGGCGGCCGCCCCCGGCCCGCGCAGGGGCTGGCCCACGATCTGCAGCATCTGGGCGAGAAACACCGCCTCGAACTCCTGCGCGGTGCGCTCGATCTCCGCCGGTACCGGGCGCTGCTCGCCGGTCTCGGGAACGCCCTCGGGCCGCGGCATCACCGGAGGCATGGTCACATCACCTCGATTTCGGCCTGCAGGGCGCCGGCGGCGCGGATGGCCTGGATGATGTTGATCATATCGCGCGGCCCCACCCCGAGCGCGTTCAGCCCGTCGACGAGCTGATCCAGGGTCACGCCACCGCCCATGATCGCCATCTTGCGGCCCTTCTGTTCGTCGACGGCGACGTTCGTGCGGGGCACCTCCGCCGTGCTGCCCTGGCTGAAGGGCTGCGGCTGCGAGACCTGCGGCGCCTCGGTGACCCGCACCGTGAGATTGCCCTGGGCCACCGCCACCTTGCTGATCCGCACATTCTCGCCCATGACGATGATGCCGGCACCCTCGTTGATGACGATGCGGGCCGGCTGATCGGGCTCCACCGGAAGCTGCTCGAGCTCGGCCAGCAGGCTGGCGGTGCGGGCGCGATAGGAGTCCGGCAGGGTCAGCAGGACGGTGGCCGAATCGGTGACCCGGGCGATATCGGCGCCGAGATGTTCGTTGACCACCTCGGCCAGCCTGCGGGCCGTGGTGAAGTCGGGATTGTGGAGGGCCAGGCGCAGCTCGCGCATGTCGGCGAGAGCGAAATCGACCTCCCGCTCGACGATCGCGCCGGCGGGCACCCGGGCTACCGTGGGCACCCCCTTGGTCACCGATTCGGCGGCACCGCTGGCCTCGAAGCCGCCGACCACCAGCGCTCCCTGGGCCACCGCGTAGATCTCGCCGTCGGCGCCGACCAGCGGGGTCACCAGAAGAGTCCCGCCGAGGAGCGACTTGGCATCGCCCAGGGCGCTCACCGTCGCGTCGATGCGGGTTCCCTGGCGGGCGAAAGGCGGCAGCGTCGCGGTCACCATCACCGCGGCGACATTCTTGGTATTGAGCTTGTTGCCGCGTGTGCTGACCCCGAGCCGTTCCAGCATGGCCACCAGACTGGCCTCGGTAAAGGCGGCGTTGCGCAGGCTGTCGCCGGTGCCGTTGAGACCGACTACCAGCCCGTAGCCCACCAGCATATTGTCGCGCACCCCTTCGAAACTGGCGACGTCCTTGATCCGCGACGCGGCGGCGGTGCCGCCCGCCAGACAGGGCAGCAGCAACAGGCCGAGAACGCAGAGCTTGAGCGAAAGAGCGGAAGGCATGCGCATCGACGTCCGATTTCCTCCTCGTCCGATCGCCGCCCGCGGCCCGCGGTCGGCTGCCCGTTCTCTTGCGAGATCCGTGCCAGCCGTCGCCGAAGCCAGCGACGCCGCCCTACCGCCGTGCCGCCCGGCGACGGAAACGCCCTCCGCACCGGCAAATCGCACCCGCCCGGTCGGCAATTCCTGCCGACCCCACCGCCGCCGCAAACCACCGTTCAGGGAAAATTAAGCTTTGCGCGCCATCCTGCCGCCGGGATCCAGCCGGGGATTACATCCTGATGAAGATCGAGCGCGCAACGCCCTATTCGCCGACCGGCCGGCCCACCGCCACCCACCGCCCGCCGGACAGCACCTCCTTCGCCGGCCTGATCCGGGGGTCCGGCCCCGCCGCCGGCAGCCCCCGGGCCGCCGGAGCGGCAGCGGTGGCCGCCAGCGCCGGCCTGATGGCCCTCCAGGAGGTGGAGGAACTGGGGGCGCGACGACGTCGCGCGGTCGCCCGGGCACACGCCCTGCTCGACGAACTCGAGGAGGTGCGGAACGCGCTTCTCCTCGGCGGCCTTCCGGCGGCTACCCTGCACCGTATCCGCCGGCTCCTTGCCGACCGCCCGGACGGGCTCGAGGATCCGGCGCTGCAGGCGCTGGTGCGGGACGTGGAACTGCGCACCGAGGTGGAACTGGCCAAGCTCGAGCGGGCGGCAGCCGGGCAACGCTGAGCGCGGCACCGTCCGATGCGTCCGCCGGGCTCAGCCTTCGGGGGCGTAGAACCCCACCAGGATGGTGCGGAAGATGATCCGCAGATCGAACAGCAGAGACCAGTTCTCGATGTAGTAGAGATCGTACTCGACCCGCCTGCGCATCATTTCGAGGCTGCGGATCTCACCCCGCAGACCGTTGACCTGGGCCCAGCCGGTGATCCCCGGCTTGACCCTGTGGCGGGCGAGATAGCCGCCGATCAGCTCGGCGTAGAGCCGGTTGTGGGCGACGGCATGGGGACGGGGCCCGACAATCGACATCTCACCCCGCAGCACATTGAAGAATTGCGGCAGCTCGTCGAGTGAAAAACGGCGCAGGATACGACCAAGCGGGGTCACCCGGGGATCGGCCGGGCGCGCCTGCGGCACCTCGCCACGCACGCCATCGTCGCAGCATTCGACGTACATGGTACGGAACTTGAGGATCTCGATGGGCTCGTTGTTGAAACCGTAGCGGAGCTGGCGGTAGAACACCGGCCCTCGCGAAGTCAGCTTCACGGCGAGCGCGATGGCCAGCATCAGGGGGCCGGTCGCGACCACCACCAGCGCCGCCAGCAGCCGGTCCTCGAGCAGCTTTACGAGTGCGTTCCAGCCGGCAAGCGGCCGGTCGAAGACATGTACCAGCGGTACCCCGGCAACGTGGGAAACCCCCCGCTGCTGGGCATAATGGCCGGCGAGATCGGGGCACAGCCGGACATCCACCGGCAGTTGGGCGAGCTTCTCCAGCCAGTCGCGGATGCGCGCCTCGGCCCCCCAGGGCAGGGCCACGATCACCTGATCGATGGGATGGCGCCGGGCGAAGGCCACCAGATCGTCGACCGTGCCCAGTACCGGATATCCGGCCACATAATCGGGGACGCGGTCGCGGCGGTCGTCGAACAGACCGATGAGGCGGATGCCCTCGCCGGCCCGGCGCAGATGGCGGACCAGCCGCTGCCCGTGCTCGCCGGCACCGACCACCACCAGGTTGCAGATCAGCCTGCCGGCGCGCCGCAGGCGACGGATGCCGAAACCGAGCAGCAGCCGCACCGCGCCGAGCCCGCCCAGCCCGAACGCGTAGAAGAGGCCGGCCTCGGCCCGCGGCACCGTCTCCAGGGTCGCGGTGGCATAGCCCAGACTGACCAGCAGCATCGCCGAGAGCGTCCAGGCGAGGGCGCTGCGGGTAAGTTGGAAGTCCCGCGCATCGAGTCGGTCACAGTTGTAGAGACCGGCCAACTGGAACAGGTTGAGGGTCAGCAGCACGGCCAGCAGCAGCATGGTCACCGACAGCGCATCCACCGCGGCGCCACCGACCAGCAGATGGGCGATCCCGCCCGCCGCCAGCACGGTGGCGGCGTCGGCCAGCCGCAGCAGACCGACGATCACTGCCGGTGTCAGACTCTCCGGGCGGGGTCGGCTGGCCCGATCCCGTCGCCACGGCAGGCGAAAGGCGAAATCCAAGATTGCTGCTCCGTCCGGACAGACAGTGCGCCGCCGAGTTCTCCCACTAGCGGAAACTCGTTAAGAATCTTCTACCATCGCGCGAACATCCGCGCCAGCCCGCGAACACTCATACCCGCCGCAGCAGGTCGATCCGCATCGGCTGTTCGAGGGCCGGACGCCCTTTCGCATCGCGGCGCAGATGCGCGACATACAGACGTTCGACGACCGGGCGGAGCGCCTCGAGACGCGGACGCCGCCCGGGATCGGCGGCAGCCAGCCGGCCGATGAGCTCGGCCGCGGAGGCCACCGGCACCAGGGTCCGATATTCGCGTTCCTCCTCCAGCCGGAACCGCGCTCCGGCCGCGTCCCGCAGCGCCCGCCGGGCGGCGGCCCGGACCCCGGTTTCGTCCTCGACGGGCCGCATCACCTCGAAATAGCCACCTTCCGCCAGCGGCTCGACGACCACCAGGCGGCCACCGTCGCGCAGCACCCGTCGCGCCTCGACCAGCGCTCCGGCCATCGCCGGTTCCGGCAGATGATGCAGGCTGTTGAAGAACACCACCGCATCGAAGGCGGCATCGCCGAACGGCAGCATCTCGCCGCAGCCGGCCACGCAGCGTCCCGGGCCGATGCGGCGGGCAGCCTCCTCGAGACGTGCGGGCTGGGGGTCGAGGCCGAAGGCATCGGCGCCGCGCCGCAGGAACCAGCCCAGCAGGGTCCCGTCGCCGCAGCCGACGTCGAGCAGCCTGGAACCCTCCAGTTCCATGGTCTCGGCCAGTACCTCGCTGTTGCGCCTGAGCGGCCGCTCGTCCACCATCGTCCCGGTTCCGTGAAAGGCCGCCTCGTCATAGCTTGGCCGTCGCGCGAGGCGCAAGGAGGAGGGCCATGTCGCGTATCGCCAATACGCGCCGTATCCGCGCCCCTCGTGGGGGGGATCTGCGCTGTCGCAACTGGCAGATCGAGGCGGCGCTGAGGATGCTGCTGAACAATCTGGATCCGGAGGTGGCGGAGCGTCCGGA
>JALSRW010000514.1 GCA_026984595.1 Alphaproteobacteria bacterium | reverse complement strand
GGCGATCACAGCGTCATCTTCGCCGGTCCCGGGGAGCGCATCGAGCTCACCCATCGGGCCGCCGACCGCCAGATCTATGCCCGGGGTGCGGTGCGCGCCGCCCGCTGGGTGGTCGAGCGGCCGCCCGGTCTGTACGACATGGCCGATGTGCTGGGGCTCGGTGTGGCCGGCCTCAGTAGCTGATCAGCGAGGGCAGATGGCGGGCTTTTTCGACCCAGGCGGCGACCTCCTCCGGCGTCGGAGCCCGTCGGGCCAGGCGTTCGCGCATGTTGAAGGCCTTGAGACGGGCATGGAGCAGAGCCGGATCCTCGGCCGCCAGGGTCTGGATGTCGCGAATACCGAGATCCTCCAGCATCATCCCGAAGACCGCGCCGATCCCCTTGATGCGGGCGAGGTCGGCACGCTGCACCAGCTTCAGCAGGAGCTCGGCATCGACGCCCAGATCGGCCGCCAGCCGGTGGCGCAGATCGGCCTTGCCGGCGGCACGCAGCAACTGTTCGCAATTGGTGATCCGACGGCGCCTGAGCAGCACGCGCAGCCGGTTGGGCACGCCCCGCAGCTTGCTCAGTGGAAGCGGTCCCGGTTGCGGCGGCTCCCCGGAGCTTCGGTCTCGAGGATTGCTGAGGTCGCTCATGTTCCCACGCAGCGGTGAAAAACAAATCTTATCTTGCCATGACGTTAGCATCGGCAAGAGATACGTATCCTGCAACTGCCATGATCGTTAACGTCCATAAATGATGATCAAGGAGCGTATAAATCATACTCGCGTATATCTCCGGCGGGCATAGTCATAATATGATATGCCTCCCGAAAAGGCCGGGATCGCCGCGGCAACGACCTTCGCCTCCGTAGATTACGCGAAGAACGGGGTCCTGTCTGTGGCTTGGAGCACGTGCGCGTCGATTTCGCCGCGGTCTCGGTGAGGTGGCGCCCTAGGGCGCGCAGGGTGCGGGAAGGCGGCGGTAGCGGTTGAGGGCCTCGCGCAGGGCACGGGCGAGATCGAGGCGCTCTTCGGGCGTCAGGAAGGCGCCGATGCGCAGGCGCCGCCCGTGGGAAGCGAGGGTCACCAGGCTTCCGGGGTGTGGCGGCTCGTCCATTTCCACCCGCACCCAATAGGGCTCGAAACGCCAGCACCGGCTCCGCCCGTCGGGATCGATGCGGTAGACGTGCAGCCCCTGCGCATCGAGCCGCACCAGTTCGCGCCGCCGGGCGGCACGGCGCACCACCCGGAAGGCGATGTAGACCAGCAGCAGATCGAGGCCGAAGAACCCGCTCACCGGCCAGGCGCCCATCAGGGTGAAGGGAATGGCCGCACAGATCGAGGCGGCGGCGAACACCGACATGAACAGCAGGAACCCGAGCCGGCTCAGCGGCGGGTTGGGATAGAGTACCGCCTCGAAGGACGGCCGGTCGGCTTCGGCAACCGCCATGGGAACTCGTTGGTGTTCGTGGCCCGGCTTGTCAGCGCCGATGTTACACGTCTAAGAGGGCGCCTGCCAAGTGGGAGGGCGGCGGCATGGCAGGCCCGCAACGTTCCCGTCGGGCGCCCGGCAGTCGCCTGACGGAAGAGGAGATCGAGCGCTTCTTCGAGGCGCTGGCGGCGGCCGATCCGAAGCCGCGTACCGAACTCGTCTACCGGGATCCGTTCACCCTGCTGGTGGCGGTGGTGCTCTCCGCACAGGCCACCGATGTCGGCGTCAACCGGGCCACCGCCGAGCTGTTCGCCCATGCCCGCACGCCCGAGGATTTCGTCCGCCTCGGCGAGGAGGGGATCCGGCGCTACATCCGCTCGCTCGGCCTCTACCGCAACAAGGCCAAGAACCTGGTGGCCCTGTCGCGGATCCTGCTGGAGCGCCACGGCGGCCGGGTGCCGCGCGATCGCGAGGCCCTCGAAAGCCTGCCCGGCGTCGGCCGCAAGACCGCCAATGTGGTGCTCAACGAGGCTTTCGGCGAGCCCACCATCGCCGTCGACACCCATGTCTTCCGGGTCTGCAATCGCACCGGCCTGGCCCCCGGCAAGACGCCGCGCGAAGTGGAGGAAACACTCGTCCGGATCGTGCCCGAGCGCTTCCGCCGCGGTGCCCATCACTGGCTGATCCTGCTCGGACGCTACATCTGCAAGGCGCGCCGCCCCGCTTGCTGGCGCTGTCCGGTGCGCGAGATCTGCCGCTATCCCGACAAGCAGCTCAGTCCGGATCGAACCGCCCGAGTACCCCGGAAGATGTCAGCAGCGCCCCGCTCAGGCGGCGCTCGTTCCTGAGCATGCGGAAGGAAAGAAGAGCCTGCGCCTCCTCGCGGACCTCCTCGCAGCGCCCGGGATCTGCTGCGATATCGGTCAGCCAGTGGGGATCCCGCTCGAGGTCGTAGCACAGCGCCGGCAGCGCGGCGAAATGCACATAGGCGCGGCGCCGGCCCAGCCGCACCATCAGGCAGCAGGCCTCCGGCGGCAGGCCCAGCCGCTGCTCGAACCGGCCCTCCCGAAGATCGCGGAAATCGTGCTCGTAGACCGCGGCCTCGCGCCAGCCCGTCGGTTGCCGACCGCGCAGGAACGGAATCAGGGAATGGCCGTCGCATTGCAGCGGCACCTCCAGTCCGAGCCATTCGAGCACCGTCGGCATCAGATCGACATGCTCGGTGAACGCCGCGATGCGCGCCCCGCGCGCCGCCTCGGGAGAAGGGTCGCGGATGATCAAGGGTACGTGGAAGGCCTGGGGGAAGAAGCCCAGCTTGTTGAGCATCCAGTGATCGCCCAGCATGTCACCATGGTCCGAGGCGAAGACGATGAGGGTGCGGTCCATCTCGCCGCGGGCTGCGAGGCGTTCGAAGATCCGCCCCAGATGATGGTCGAGCTCGGCGATCAGACCGTAATAGGCCGCACGCATGCGGGTCACGGAGGCGGCATCGAGATCGCGCGGCTGGCCGACATGGCGTGCCATCCAGCCGCCATAGCCGAGTTCCAGATGCAGCCGCAGCCAGGGATGCACGGCGGCCTCCTCGGCGAGGGTGGGGGCGCGTACCGGCGGCGGCACCTCGCTCGGCGACACCGCGGCATGCCAGGGCGCCGCGGCGATGTAGGGGTGGTGCGGCTTGATGTAGGAGAGATGGGCGAACCAGCCACCCTTGTTGCGGCCGTCGAGCCAGTCCAGAAAACGGTCCGTCAGAAAGGCCGTCTCGCTGTCCTCGGCGCGATACGGTGCCGGCTCCTCCATGGGGCGTTCGTAGAGATCCTCGAGGGTGCGCTCGCCATAGCCGCGGTGCCGCAGATGTTCGAGCCAGGGGGCCAGATCCTCGCCCATGAACAGCTCGGCGCGGAAGCCGGGGGCGATCCCTTCGTAGGTACGCAGCCTCGGATCCCCGGGGTCGAGCCCGCGGGGATCGGCGCTGATGTCGGTGTAGCCGAACAGCACCGGATCGAAGCCGGCGCGCCGCGCGATCTCGGCCACCGTCCTGTGGCGGGCGTCGAGCGGGGTGCCGTTGCGCACCGAGCGGTGGTTGAACATGTAGAGGCCGGTATAGAGCGAGGCCCGGCTCGGTCCGCAGGGCGTGGCCTGGCCGTAATGCGCGAGAAACAGCGCGCCGTCACCGGCCAGACGGTCGAGGTTGGGGGTCCGCACGCAGGGATGTCCGACCGCCGACAGACAGTCGCCGCGCCACTGATCGACGGTGATGAAAAGAACGTTGGTCATAGCTCTCGCACCCGGCCTGTCGCGAGGCGGCTCTAGGGGCCTCGGCGGGAGAGGGCAACAGGGTTGTCGGCCAGAAGCTAGGATGATATACCTACACCCGTCACGCCAACGCCGGAGGACGGGTCGTGCTGTTCGTCACCAATCGCCGCCTCGAGGAAGGTCCGCGCTCGCGCCCGGGCCGCCGGGTGCATTTCGACCTCGCGGATTCCGAGCCTTCTCCCTCGCTTTTCTTCTGCGAACGGCGCGGTGTCGAGGATTATCTCGAGCTCACCGCCACGCCCTTCCTCAACCGGCTGCGGCGGGGACCGTACGCCCAGATCCTGTTCTATCTCCACGGCTTCAACAGTCTCCCTGAGAAGAACATATTCCCCATCGCGGCGCGGCTCCAGCGCCTGCTCGACCGCGTCCGTCGGGGCGCCATCCGGGTGGTGCCGCTGATCTGGCCCTGCGACGACGATTTCGGCCTGCTCAAGGACTACTGGGACGACCAGGATGCGGCCGAGATGAGCGGCTTCGCCTTCGGCCGGGTGATCGGCAAGTTTCTCGACTGGCGCGACGCGCTGGCCGACCCGTCGCCCTGCCTCAAGCATGTCAATCTGCTGGCCCATTCCATGGGCAACCGCGTCCTCCGGTTCGCGCTGGCCAAATGGACCCGGGATCGTGGTGCGCCGCCGGCGCTGTTCCGCAGTCTCTTCCTGGTCGCCGCCGACATCGCCAACGAGAGTCTGGAGCCGGGCGAGGCGGGCCATGCCATCACCCGTGCCGCCCGTAATGTGCTGGTTTATCATGCCGAGGACGATTTCGCCCTGCGCACCAGCAAGATCGCCAATCTGCGCAACAAGGTGGTGAGCCGTCGCCTCGGCCATACCGGGCCGGAAAACCCCGAACGCACGCCGCGCAACGTCGTCGCCATCGACTGCGACGCCGTCAACAACCGCTACGACCCTCTCGGCCACACCTATTTTCTCGACGATGGCGAGGGCCGCCCCGGACTGGTGCTGGAACATATCGCCCGGACCCTGCTGTCCGGGCGCCCGGCCGGTTTTTCCGCGGGCCAGCGCAGCTTGCGGCTGGAGCTCGGGGAACGGTCCATGGCCGCCGCCGCCTGACGGCGGCGTGGCCGGCCGATACAGTCCTTGATCTCGGCGCACCTCCCGCGTTAGCACCAGAGCTAACCATTCCACCAAGGGAGGCCGGAATGTTACGTCGACTCGAATCCTGTGTGCTGGCGGCGGCAGCGGGGATCGCCGTCACCCTGGGCACCATCGGCATCGCCGGGGCCGCCAACGTGACCCTTTCCTGCGGCGCCGTGGGTCTCGAACTGGAGATCTGCAAGGAGGGGGCGGAGGCCTGGGCCGCCAAGAGCGGCAATCACGTCGAGGTCATTTCCACCCCCAACTCGGCCACCGAGCGGCTGGCTCTCTACCAGCAGATCCTGGCCGCCAACTCCGCGGATATCGACGTTTTCCAGATCGACGTGATCTGGCCCGGCATTCTCGCCGACCATTTCATCGATCTCTCGAAATACATCCCGCAGGAGGAAATCGACCAGCATTTCAAGGCGATCGTCGAGAACAATACGGTCGATGGCCGGTTCATCGCCATGCCCTGGTTCACCGATGCCGGTCTGCTCTATTACCGCAAGGATCTGCTCGACAAATACGACCGGCCGGTTCCCCGGACCTGGCAGGAGCTGGAGGAAACGGCGCGTCTCATCCAGGCCGCCGAGCGCGAGGCCGGCAACCCCAAGATGTGGGGCTTCGTCTACCAGGCCAAGGCCTACGAGGGGCTCACCGTCGATGCCCTGGAATGGATCGATAGCTGGCGCGGCGGCACCATCGTCGAGCCCGACGGCACGATTTCCATCAACAATCCGCGGGCGGCCGCGGCCCTGACCTGGGCGGCCGGCACCGTGGGCACCATCGCCCCCGAGGGTGTTCTCAACTATGCCGAGGAGGAAAGCCGCGGCGTCTTCCAGTCGGGCAACGCCGTGTTCATGCGCAACTGGCCCTATGCCTGGGCACTTTCCCAGGCCGAGGACAGCCCCATCCGCGGCAAGGTCGGGGTGGTCGCCCTGCCCAAGGGCGGACCCGACGGCAAGCATACCGGCGGCCTCGGCGGCTGGCAGCTCGCGGTCTCCAAATACAGCGAGAATCCGGAGGTGGCCGCCGATCTGGTGCGCTATCTGACCTCCTACGACGAGCAGAAGCGCCGGGCCATCAAGGGCTCCTACAACCCGACCATCGAGGCCCTCTATCGGGACCCGGAGGTGCTGGCGGCGGTGCCCTTCTTCGGCTCCCTGTTCGACACCTTCGTCAATGCCGTGGCCCGACCCTCGCGGGTCACCGGCGCCAAGTACAACCAGGTCAGCGCCGAGTTCTTCAACGCCGTACACGCGGTGCTGAGCGGTGAGATCGACGCCAAGACCGCGGTCGCCCAGCTCGAACGCAAGCTCGAGCGCATCTCCCGCGGCGGTCGCTGGTAGGCGCAGCGGGGCCGCTGCCGTGCCATCGGGGCGGCCCCCCGTCGCTGGCGCGGCCCGGACATGGCGGTAGGCGCCGGCACGAACGAACCGGGGTTGCCGCCCTTGCGGCGGCGCTCGGCCCTGTCCCGCCAGCGGGTGCGTGCGGCCTGGCTGTTTCTCTCTCCGATGCTGCTGGTGCTGGCGCTGGTCGCCGGCTGGCCGCTCCTGCGCACCCTATGGTTCGCGCTGACCGATGCCAGCCTCGCCGATCTCGACAACTACGCCTTCGTCGGTTTTCTCAACTTTTCCTACCTGCTGACCGATCCCGACTGGTGGCTGGCGGTGCGTAACACGCTGCTCTTCACCTTCGCCTCGGTCGCGTTGGAGACGGTGCTGGGTATGCTCATCGCCCTCGCCCTGCACGCCCATTTCCGGGGGCGCGGCCTGCTGCGGGCGGCGGTGCTGATCCCCTGGGCGATTCCTACCGTGGTCTCGGCCAAGATGTGGTCCTGGATGTTCAACGATGTGTTCGGCATCCTCAACGAGCTGTTCCTGGCGCTCGGTCTGATCGCCGAGCCGATCGCCTGGACCGCCTCGCCGGACACGGCGATGGCCGCGATCGTCGCCGTCGATGTGTGGAAGACCACGCCCTTCATGGCCCTTCTGCTGCTGGCCGGGTTGCAGATGATCCCCGAGGAGATCTACGAAGCGACCCGCATCGACGGGGTCCATCCGTTCAAGGTCTTCCTCCGGGTGACCCTGCCCCTGATCCGGCCGGCACTGGCGGTGGCCGTCATCTTCCGCACCCTCGATGCGATGCGCATCTTCGATCTCATCTACGTCATGACCGGCAACAACCGCACCACCATGTCGATGTCGATCTATGCCCGCCAGCAGCTCGTCGATTTCCAGGACGTGGGCTACGGCTCGGCCGCCGCCGCCATGCTTTTCGCCATCATCGCGGTGATGACCGTGCTCTATCTGATGGCCGTGCGCTTCGGCCGCGAGGAATAGGCCGATGGATCCGCGGCCGTGGCTGGGGCTGCCCCTCCTGCTGCTCGTTCTGCTGGCCGCGGGCTGGCGCCATCTGCCCTGGCGCTGGCGTCGCCGGTGCGGCCGTGTCGGCTTCTACCTGTTGCTGGCGGTGCTGATCCTCTACACCGTGTTTCCCTTCTACTGGGCGGTGGTCTCCTCGCTCCGGACCGGCTCCGCCCTGTTCTCGACCGAGCTCTGGCCGCGCAACCCGGCCTGGGACAACTATGTCTCCATTTTCCGCGAGCAGCCCTTCGCCACCAACATTCTGAATTCGGTGCTGGTGGCGGTTACCACCGTGGCCCTCTCGTTGGCCCTTTCGGTGGCCGCCGCCTACGCTCTCGGGCGGGTCTCCTTCCGTGGCCGGATGCCGCTTCTCTTCACCGTCCTCGCCGTCTCCATGTTCCCGCAGATCGCCGTGCTGTCGGGCATGTTCGAGCTGGTGCGGGCGTTCGGTCTCTACAACCGCCTGGGATCGCTCACCCTCTCCTATCTGGTCTTCACCCTGCCTTTCTCGGTCTGGGTGCTGACCAGCTTCATGCGCGAGCTGCCCAAGGAGCTCGAGGAGGCGGCGATCGTCGACGGCGCCCGCCCGGCGACCCTGGTGCTGCGCATCTTCCTGCCGCTGCTGGCTCCGGCCATGGTCACCACCGGCCTGCTCGCCTTCATCGCCGCCTGGAACGAGTTCCTGTTCGCACTCACCTTCACCCTGTCGGCCGAACAGCGCACCGTACCGGTGGCCATCGCGCTGATTTCCGGGGCCAGCGCCTACGAGCTGCCCTGGGGCAACATCATGGCCGCCTCGGTGGTGGTGACCCTGCCGCTCATCCTGCTGGTGCTCGTCTTCCAGCGCCGCATCGTCGCCGGCCTCACCGCCGGCGCGGTCAAGGGCTGAAGGCATGCGGGCCACGAGGCTGCTTCCCCGGGACCGGCGGCTGCCGCCGCGGCGCGATCTCTGGTGGCGGGGGGCGGTGCTCTACCAGATCTGGCCACGCAGCTTCGCCGACGGCAATGGCGACGGAATCGGCGATCTCGCGGGCATCACCGCAAGGCTCGGGCACATCGCCCGCCTCGGCGCCGATGCGGTGTGGATCTCGCCCTTCTATGCGAGCCCGATGAAGGATTGGGGCTACGATATCACCGACCATTGCGCGGTCGATCCGAGTTTCGGCAGCCTCGCCGATTTCGACCGGCTGCTGGCCCGGGCGCATGCGCTCG
>JALSRW010000513.1 GCA_026984595.1 Alphaproteobacteria bacterium | reverse complement strand
TTGGTGGTCCTGTCGTTCTCCCGAAAGGTCGGTGGTTGGCAAACAACAGCTTTATCCTTCCGGGAGCGGCCCGGCACCGCCGGGCCGGCGGCCCACACTGTCAGTATGATTGCCGCCTCAGGACAGCCAGTCGATGGCGGTGAAGAGCGGTTCGACGAAAAAGTGCACGGGGCAGCGGCTGCGGTTGCCGCGGATGATGCGGGCCGGCATCGGCCGGCCTCCCGGGTTTGGGTGCGGAGAGGCGGCCTTCGCTTTTTTGTTTGCGGGCGAGGTGTTCGGGACCGACGCGGCTGCGGTAGGTCGCGTCCGTCCACACCATCGCCGCAGTGTTGTCCGGATCCGGGATCGCGCGCGGCCGCTGCCCACAGATGGCCGCAACATGGGGGACATCGAGCTTCCGGAGGAAGCCGCGCGTGCGGTCGATGCCGAGGTGGTTCCGGCGCGTCTGGCGGAAGCCGTGACGGTCGCGGTGGATACGAACCTCCTCGTCCGCCTGCTGGTGGCCGACGATCCCGATCAGACCGAACGCGCCCGGCGCCTGTTCGCGACCTCGCGGATCTTCGTGCCGATCACGGTGCTCCTCGAATGCTGGTGGGTGCTGGAGGCCGTCTACCGCGTGCCGCCGGGCCGGATCGCCGAGGCCTTCCGGCGTCTCCTGGGCCTCGCCGATGTCACCGTCGAACAGGAGAGACGCGTGGTCTTCGCCATCGAGGCGGAGGCGGCCGGGCTCGATTTCGCCGATGCACTCCATCTCGCCGCCACGCCCGAGGGTGGGAGCTTCGCCACCTTCGATCGCACCCTCCTGCGCCGGACGCCGAGGATCGCCGACGCTCCGCACGTATTCGAGCCCGCGGCGCGCGAGGGCAGGTGACCGCTTCGTCGGATGCAAGCTCGGCACCGAAGGTCGCGCCGCTGCGGGTTTCGAGACGGGTTCGTGGCCGGCGGGCCAGTTGACGTTCCAGAGAAAGTTTCATATCATTTGTTTGCTCTGGAAAGGATTGCCCGCATGGCCCTCGCCCCAGTGACCGATCTCTCCGCCGCCGGGGAAGAGGCGGTCGTCGCCAAGGCGGTGACGCGAGCCGCGGAGCGGCTGGGTCTCGGCAATCGTGAGCTCGCCCGGATCCTCGGTCTCTCCGAAGCCAGCGCCTCGCGCCTGAGGCGCGGGAGCTTCCGCCTGCGCCGACGCGAAAAGGCCTTCGAGCTCGCCGTGCTGCTGATCCGTCTCTACCGCTCGCTCGATGCCGTCGCCGGTGGCGATCTCGCGGTGATGCGGCGCTGGCTGCGCACGCCCAATACCGCACTGGATGGAATCCCGCTCGAGCGCCTCTTCACCGTCACCGGTCTCCTCGATGTCCTCGCCTATCTGGACAGCCGACGCGCTGTCCTCTGAACTGCGCGCCTGGAGGGGCGTGGGCTGGCGGCTGGTCGAGGCGCAGCATCGTGTCGCCACCGTGCCTCTGGTCGACACGCCCGAGGAGCAGGAGCTCCTCGAGCGGCTGATCGAGGAGACGAAGCCGCCGGTACCGGAACCCTGCCGGCATCTGCATCGGCTGCTCTACACCCCCTTCCGCTACCGTCCCGCACCGCACGCCTCACGCTTCCGGCGGGCCGGCGATCCGCGCGGCGTGTTCTACGCCGCCGAGCGCGAAGCGACGGCACTCGCCGAAGTCGTCTTCTGGCGTCTCCTGTTCTTCGCCGAGGCGCCCGAAGTCCCCTGGCCCGACCGGGCGCTGGAGTTCACCGCCTTCGCCTGCGATCTCGCGACGGCGCGCGCGCTCGATCTGACGAGAGCT
>JALSRW010000512.1 GCA_026984595.1 Alphaproteobacteria bacterium | reverse complement strand
AGGATGAGGCGGAGCTCGCTCCCCAGTTTCGCCGCCAGTGCCGCCGGCCGGTCGGCGAACGGCCGCATCCGGGCCAGTGCGAGCTGCCCGCCGGCATTGGCGAAGACCAGGCCGGCCACGGCGATCGCATGCGCCAGATAGTAGGGTCCCACCGCCGCCGCCCCCAGCACCATCCCGGCCAGCAGCAGATCGAGGCTGTACTGGGCCTGCCCGGTGAGGCTGACGCCACAGAGGGGCAGGCCGCGGCGCAGCAGGGGGCGTCCCGCATCCATGCCCCGTCCGGCCGGACGGGGAAGCAGCCGCAACATCGGCAGAGAGGCGGCGGCGGCCAGCGCCCAGGCCAGCAGAAAGCCGAGCGCGGCGGCGGCGAGCGTCTCGCCTGCGGCCGGCCAGAGCAGCAGCAGCAACAGAAAGCTCCCCGGGCGCACCACCAGCAGCAATGCTGCCGTCGCCGGACGGTCACGGGAAAGGGCGATCCAGTCGAACTGCAGGGCGGCCGCGAACAGGCTGGCCAGCAGGATGGCGGCGGGTACGGTCGGCAGCGTCGGATAGAGGAGAAGGAGAATCGCCAGGGCAGCCGTCAGGGCCAGGAGGCTGGCGCCCATTCGCAATCGCAGATAGCGGCCGAGCAGGGCGCGGGCGCGCGCCGGCAGGGCGCCTGCCTCGGCGGTCAACACCGAGCGCAGGCCGAGCTCGCCGCACTGCAGCGCATAGCCCTGGATCGCGAGCAGCAGCGACCAGACCCCGAACTCCCAGGGTGTCAGGCGACGTGCCAGCAGGGTCACGGCGGCGAAACCGCAGAGGGCGGCGAGAGCCCGCGCTCCGCCGAGCAGAGCGAGTCCGGAAACACGTTGCCAGAGGGATGCCAGCCGGAGGCGCATCCCGGTTCAGCCCGCCTGCAGCTCGCGATAGAGATGGAGGACCCGTTCCATGATCTGCCGCTCGGCGAGACTGTCGAGGCGGGTCGAGCGCCGGCAGCGGCCTTCGAGGATCAACCGGCTCGCCTGGCGCACCGCCGCGGCGAGGGCGCGGGGCTCGGCCTCGGTGACGAAGCCCGTGATCCCCTCCTCGATCCAATCGCGCACATCCCCGACATCGGTGGTGACCACCGGACGCACCGCCGCCAGGGCTTCCTTGACCACCGTCGGCGAAGCCTCGTAGCGGCTGGTCACCAGCAGGATGCCATGTGCGGCCAACAGCTCGGCGACCCGGTCGTGCGCTACGCGGCCCAGCCAGCGCACCGCCTCGGCCGCCGGACTCCGGGCGATACGCCGCACGAGCTGGCGCGCCTCCTCGCCGTCGCCGACGATGGTCAGGCCGTAGGGCTCGCCGCTCTCACGCAGATGTTCGAGGGTGGCCAGCGCCAGCCCGACGTTCTTCTGGTGGCTGATGCGTCCCAGGAAGAGCAGGCGATGTGCCAGCTCGGGGGGCGGT
Source organism: Alphaproteobacteria bacterium (assembly GCA_026984595.1). Classification (GTDB taxonomy): domain Bacteria; phylum Pseudomonadota; class Alphaproteobacteria; order Geminicoccales; family Geminicoccaceae; genus JALSRW01. The sequence goes on along the minus strand of JALSRW010000512.1, from coordinate 360 downwards.
GCGGAGACCGGTCGGGCGGCGAACAGGTCGGCATCGAAGGCAGCCGGGATGACCTCGGCCCGGGCGAAGGGCTCGGCCGCCACCAACCCCTCCAACACGCCGCGATCGCGGCCGCTGACGCAGACCAGGGCATCGGCGCGACGCACGGCCCGACGCTCGAAGGCCAGCATCAAGCGGCGTAGCGGCACCGCCAGCGGACCCAGCCGACCTTCGAGAACCCGGCCGGTGACGTTGTGGTAGCTGATCAGCACCCGCCCGCGACTGCCGCACAGCAGATACTTGGGCCAGGCGGCATAGTTGCGGTGGAAATGAAACACGTCCTCGGGGGCGAAGCGGTGCCGGTTGCGCCAGAACCAGCGC
>JALSRW010000511.1 GCA_026984595.1 Alphaproteobacteria bacterium | reverse complement strand
ACTTTCCGGCACCAAGCTCGACCGCGGCACCCGCGAATATATCGGGGAGCGGCTGCAGTCGGCCAACTGGCTGGTACGCTCCCTGCAGCAGCGGGCACGCACCATCCTGCGAGTCGGCCGGGCCGTCTTCGAACGCCAGCGCCCCTTCCTGGAGCGCGGGCCGACGGCCCTGCGGCCGCTGGTCCTGCGTGAGATCGCCGCCGCCCTCGAGCTCCACGAGAGCACGGTCAGCCGGGCGGTGGCCGGCAAATATGTGGGCACCCCGCACGGCACCTTTCCCTTTCGCTATTTCTTCTCCACGGCGCTGACGGGCGACAATGGCGAGAATGTGAGCGCCGAATCGATCCGGCTGCGGATCCGCCGCCTGATCGAGCAGGAGGATCCGCGCAAGGTCCTCTCCGACGACCAGATCGTCGGCCTGCTGCGCAGCGAGGGAGTTGCCGTGGCCCGGCGCACTGTGGCCAAATATCGCGAGGCCCTGGGCATCCCCTCCTCGGTGGAACGTCGCCGTCTCAAGGCCTTGGGGCGGTGAGCGAAGATCGCGCCGACGGAGGGCGGGGGCCGGTTCCCCACCGCCAGCCTTGACAAGCGGGGCTGCTGGGCGTAGATCGCGCCGCCTCGAGAACCTCGCGGACCAGATATGCCGACAGTCCGCCTCCAGCCTGTCTTCGTCCGGGCCGGCACCGCCGGCCTCCGACCGCCTGCTCCCCTCTGTCCGCAGCCGGCCGGCTCTTTTCCGTGCGACGCGCGCCCCGCGCCGCCGCCCGCAGCACGAAGGAGCTCGTGCATGGTCGAGATGGCAGAACTGATCACTCCCGAGCGCATCCTCCTCGATCTCCGCCCCCGCAGCAAGCGCCAGCTCCTGCAGGAACTGGCCGAACTGGCGGCCCGGGATCTCGGGATCGAATCCAGTCGGATCCTGAGTGCGCTTCTGGAGCGCGAGAAGCTGGGCACCACCGCCATCGGCGAAGGCATCGCCATTCCCCATGCCAAGATCGAAGGCCTGGACCGGATCATCGGCGGCTTCGCGCGGCTCGCCGAGCCGCTCGACTTCGAGGCCCTCGACGAGCAGCCGGTCGATCTGGTCTTTTTCCTTCTCGCCCCCGCCGCCGCCAGCACCGAACATCTGAAGGCCCTGGCCCGACTGGCCCGGCTGCTGCGCAACCCCGAGCTGCGCGCGCGTCTGCGCAGCGAAAGCGATATCGGTCGCGTCTACAAGCTTCTCGTCGGCGGCGCGCAGAGCCACGCGGCCTGACCCCCGTGGCGGCGGAAGCCGAGGGGCGACCCGTCCCCCGTTCCCCGACCGGCTGTACCATGCATGCGAGTTCCGTGCGCTGGCTGGAACGCGGCCTGCTGATCCGCGGCCGTCCGGGGACCGGCAAATCGGAACTGGTGGTGCGCCTGCTGGAGGCCGGGGCACGCCTGGTGGCCGACGATCTGGTGGTGCTCGAGCCCGCTGCCGCGGGGCTCCGGGCACGCCCCCACGCCCGCGTCGGCCTCGTCGAGATGCGCGGCGCCGGCATCTTCCAGGTCGCCGGCGGCGGCGCCACGGCCATCGATCTGGTGGTCGAGCTGCGCCGCCGCACGCCCGGCACCCGCTTGCCCGAGTTCGCGCGAACGACCATATGCGGCATCGAGCTGCCGCAGGTGGCGCTCGATCCTTTCGCGACCTCGGCGGTGGCGAGATTGCGACTGCTTCTGCACGCAACACGGATCGCCTGATGTCCCGCAGGGTGATCGTGACCGGTATGGCCGGCGCCGGACGTACCTCGGCGCTGCGGATGCTCGAAGACCT
>JALSRW010000510.1 GCA_026984595.1 Alphaproteobacteria bacterium | reverse complement strand
CAAGGGAATCGGCAGCGACCGCTGCGCGGACTATGTCAAGGCGGCGGAGGCCAAATCGCCCCTGCTCGACGTGTTCGCGGGCTGGATCGAGGGCCATCTCACGGCCACCAATCTCTACCGCCCGGACACCTTCGACATTGCCCCCTGGCAGACCACGCGGCTGCTGATGGCGCTCATCTACGCCCACTGTCAGAACAACCCCGAGCAGCGGCTGTACGCGGCGGTGCGCAATCTCGAAGCGGTGCTCGCCAAGAGCCGTCTCACCGCCAAGTCGGAAGTGGTGGAGATCGACGAGGGCGGGGGTCGCAAGCTCCCGATCTATCACGAAATCCTCAAACGTGCCCAGCAGGCGCTGATCCAACGCGGCTTTCTCGAGGGCAGGGCGGACGGCAGGTTCGGACCCAAGACCAAAGCGGCCCTCGAGGCCTTCCAGGAGAAGGAAGGGCTGAAGAAGACGGGCGTGCCGGACCAGGAAACGCTGTTCAAGCTTCTGCTCGAGGCGGATATCGCACCTGCCCCGGAGAAGGGGTGACGGGTGCACCGCAGGGGCCGGATCGCCGACGGCGTGTCCTCTCGGCTCGGGAAGGGCCATGCGCGACCATGCGCGCGTTAACCCGATATTGAAGAAGTTTCCCTACTCCATCTCCCGGCGGTGCGCGCGCGTCCCGACGGACGCGTGAACGGCGAAGCATTGCGAAGAACCCGATGGAGGTTTGCATGCGCTGGCTGTGCGCCCGCACGAAAATCCGCACGCGGATGTTCCTGCTCCTCGCTCTCCCGTTTCTGCTCAGTGCGTGGTTCGGTGCGTCGTTGTTCGAGCGCGAGCGACGTATCGCCACCGAGGCCGAGCGGCTGGCCGGTATCGTCGCACTGGGGCCGGATCTCGGTGCGCTGGTGCACGAGCTGCAGAAGGAGCGGGGCATGTCGGCCGGGTTCCTCGGCAGCGGTGGTGCCCGCTTCGGCGACCCTCTGCCCACCCAGCGCGAGGCCACCGACGCTGCGCTGCAGCGGCTCCGGCGGGCGCTCGCGGCAGGTTCGGCGGACGGTGGGAAGGACGGGTTCGTCGAAACGCTGACCGGAGATCTGGCGCGGTTCGAGGTGCTGCCCGGAATGCGGCGGCGGGTGGACGAGCTGTCCGTCGAGCTGGCCGATATGGTGCAGGTCTATACCGACCTCATCCGGCGGCTACTCGCTGCCGCCAGGGCGATGATCCCGATCGCCACGGCACCGGAGCTCGTTCGCGCGATCGCGGCCCATGTCCAGTTCCTCGAGGCCAAGGAACTGGCCGGGCAGGAACGGGCCCTGGGTGCCGTCGGCTTCGCCAGAGGGCGGTTCGATCCGGATCTCTACAACGGGTTTTTCCGCAGAGTGGTGCTGCAGGACGCCCATCTGAAGGAGAGCCGCTTCTGGGCCGATGCGAAGATGCGGGCCCTCCTCGACGGACTCGAGCGAAGCGCGCCATTCGAGGAGATCGCACGCCTGCGGGAGAAGGTCACCGCGGGGCTGGGGGCGGGGGAGCTCGGCGATGTCACCAGCGAGGCCTGGTTCGCGGCGATGACCCGCAAGATCGATGCCATGAAGGCGGTGGAAGACCGCTTCGTCACGCTGCTCGCCGACCGTGCGCAACGCCTCGCCGCAGCGGCCTCCGGCAGGGTCCGGAGATCCGGTCTCCTCGCCGTTGCCGCGCTGCTCGGGCTGCTGGTGCTGGGCGTTCTGATCTCGCGCAGCATCACCAAGCCGCTCGCGGCACTGGTCGAGAAGACCGGGCGCCTGGCCGCGGGGGATACCTCGATCGACATTCCCGAGACCGCGCGGCGCGACGAGATCGGGACCATGGCCGAGGCACTCGAGTCCTTCCGTGCCATCCGCGAGAAGAGCGATCGTGAAGAACGGGCGAAAATGGAACGTGCACGCCGTCTCGAGGAGCTGATGGCGGCTTTCGGTGACGGCATCCGGGAGATCCTCTCGACACTGACGGAGACTACGGCCGGATTGGACGCGGCGGCCGGGGAAATGGCAAGGACGGCCCACCGGACCCGCGGCAACGCCGGCGAGATCGCCGGCAGTGCCGAGCAGGCGGCCGCCAATGTGCAGGCGATGGCCGCCGCCGTGCACGAGCTGAGTGCCGCGGTCGCCGAGATCGCCGGGCAGGCCGACCGCTCCTCGCGCATCACCGGCAGTGCCGTCGAAGATGCGGAACGGGCGCGTCGGGTCGCCGGCGAATTGGCCGATGCCGCCCGGCGCATCGGCGAGGTTCTGGAACTGATCTCCTCGATCACCGAACAGACCCACATGCTGGCCCTCAACGCCACCATCGAAGCAGCGCGCGCCGGCGAGGTCGGCAAGGGGTTCGCGGTCGTCGCCGGGGAAGTCAAGAATCTGGCCGGCGAGACTGCCAGGGCGACCGAAACCGTGCGCTCTCTGGTGGAGGAGATCGGGGCCACCACCGGGCAGGTGGTGGAGGCGGTGGAGCGGGTCAACGAGGTGCTCTCCGAGATCAACCATGCCATCACCACCATCGCCGGCGCCACCGAGGAACAGAATGCGGCGGTACGCGAGATCGCCGAGAACGCCGAACATGCGGCCGGCGATACGGCGCGGGCCACGGCCAGCATCTCCGAGGTGCGCGAGGCCGCGGATCTCACCGACGATGCCGCCGGGCGGGTACGGCAGGCGGTGGAGGTGATGATGGGTCGCACCGCGGAGCTTCGCGACTGCGTGGAGAGTTTCCTGTCCGACGTGCGGGCGGCCTGACGACGCTGGAGATGGCCGGCACCGCCCGCCCCGCGCGGCGGATGTGGGGCCGCGGCGGCGGGCGCGCTGCTAGACGGTGGCCGCGTCCACCGCCGTTTCTTCGGTGCCGGCGGTGGTCACCGGTTCCAGCCAGACCGCGGTGTCGTGGAAGGCACCGCCGCCGGCCGGAGGTGGCGGATCGGCGCCGATCAACAAGTTGATGCCGATTCCCTCGATCCAGTGGCGGTTGGGCCAGATGCTCTCGACGACGATGGTCTGCGGCCGCTGACCTTCGCGCGGCGCCACATGCACGAGCAACGAGCCGCGGGCGTTGCCGAGACGGACCAGATCTCCTTCCGCGAGCCCCAGCCGTGCCATCGTCTCGGGATGGAGAAGTGCTGTCGGACGCTTCTCTGTGACGAGCGAGCCCGGGGTTTCGGTGAAGGTGGTGTTCAGGAAGTTGCGCGAGGGGGCCGCCACCAGACGGAAGGGCCGCTCGGGACAGGCTTCTTCGAGCACCGGCAGATGGTCGGGGAGTACGGGCATTACGGCATGCGCGGGACCCAGCCGCGACCAGTCCGGGCGAAAACGGAACCGTCCGTCCTCGGTCGGAAAGCCCCGCAGGTGATGTGCCGTCTCGAAATCGGGCAGCACCTCCCAGCCGCCCTCGGCCCGGATCCGCTCGGCATCCGGCAGACCGGAGCGGGCCAGCATGTCCTCGATCAGCTCCCGGGCCGACATGGCGAAGCCCGGATGGCTGGCACCCAGTCTTCTCGCCAGCTCGGCGATCACCTCGTGATTGGGACGACAGGCGCCGGGCGGCTCGAACAGCTTGCGGCTGATCTGCAGGCGGGTATGGGCGGAGGCGGTGTAGATATCGTCGTGCTCGAGGAACATCGTCGCCGGCAGGACGATGTCCGCCATCCGCGCGGTATCGGTCAGAAACTGCTCGTGCACGCAGAGGAACAGATCCTCGCGGGCGAAGCCGGCGTGGACCTTGGCCAGCTCGGGAGCGACACACATCGGGTTGGTGTTCTGGATCAGCATCGCCGTGACCGGCGGCCCGCCGCCCAGCGCCTCCGCCTCGCCGGTGAGAATGGCACCGATGCGCGACTGGTCCAGCAGCCGCACGGAGGGATCGACGGCATCCAGCCCCTCGATCACGGTCTTGTCCAGTGTGTAGAGATCGCCCATACTGTAGAGTGCCCCGCCGCCCGGAACCTGCCAGGCGCCGGTGACCACCGGCAGGCAGCTCGCCGCATGCATGTTGGCGGCGCCGTTGCGCGAGCGGGTGAAGCCGTAGCCGAGGCGCAGATAGCTGCGTTTCGTGGTCCCGTAGAGCCGGGCGAAAGCCGTGATTTCCTCGACCGTCAGGCCGGTGATGGCCGCCGCCCAGCGCGGGTCGCGTTCCCGCAGATGGGCGGCCAACGCCTCCGGGCAGTCGCTGCGCGCCCGCAGGTAGTCCCAGTCCGCATAGCCCTCGGCGAACAGCACATGCATCACCGCGCAGGCGAGCGCCCCGTCGGTTCCCGGTGCCAGTGCCAGATGCATGTCGGCCTGCCGGGCGGTGGGGGAACGGTAGGGGTCGATCACCACCAGCTTCGCCCCCCGCTCCTTGCGGGCGCGGGCGATGTGGTGCATCAGGTTGACATGGGTCGAGACCGGGTTGCAGCCCCAGACCACGACCAGCTCGGAATGCTCGCCGATCTCGGTGGCCGGCACTCCCCAGCGTCCCCCATAGCCCGCCTTCCAGCCGGTATCCGCCAACCGCACGCAGATCGTCGAATAGAAGCGCGAGTATTTCTTGACATGGGTCAGCCGGTTGATGCCGTCGCGCTGCACGAGGCCCATGGTGCCCGCATAGTAGTAGGGCCAGACCGTTTCCGGCCCGTGCCGGGCCTCCGCCGCGAGGAAGGCTTCGGCGACGATGTCGAGTGCCTCCTCCCAGCCGATCGGCTCGAACTGTCCGGAGCCCTTGGGACCTTTGCGCCGCAGCGGGTGGGTCAGGCGCTCGGGATGATGGAAGCGCTCCGCATAGCGAGCGACCTTGGCGCAGACCACGCCGGCGGTGTAGGGATTGCGATGGCTGCCGCGAATCCGGCCGAGCCGCCCGGAGGCGGTCTTCTCGACCTCCAGCGCGCAGACGCTGGGGCAGTCGTGGGGGCAGACGGCCGGCAGGAAAGGGCGTGTCATGGATGGGTCTCTCCGCAACCGGATGCGGCAAGTCTAGCCCCGTCTCCTACCACCGTCACGGGCCCTCGGCGAGGGCGTTCAGGATCGTCGTCCAGTCCTCGCGCCCCCGGCCCTGGGCGCGGGCCAGCTCGTAGGCGGCCTTGGCCGCCACCCCGGTGGCGAGCGGGCTGCGCAGCCGGGCCGCCAGTTCCAGCGCCAGCCACAGATCCTTGTGGGCGAGATCGACGGCGAAGCCGGGCGCCACGTCACCGGCCAGCACCTTGGCCGGATATGTCGTGTCGAGATGGCCCTGGCCGGCCGGGGTGCCGCGCATCACCGCCAGCGCCGCCTCCCGGTCGAGGCCGCAGCGCTCGGCCAGGAGCAGGGTTTCGGCGGTCACCACATTGCCGACGATCGACAGGTAGTTGTTGACGATCTTGGCGCGGGCACCGCTGCCCACCGGACCGCAATGGATGATGGTATCGCCGAGGCAGGACAGGACCGGACGCGCCTTCTCCAGATCCTCCTCACCGCCGCCGGCCATGATCAGGAGCCTGCCTTCGCGGGCATGCTGCGAGCTGCGCCCCACCGGCGCGTCGAGAAAGCGCCATCCTCCCTCGCGCAGGCGGGCGGCGGTTTCGTCGGTCTCCAACGGCTGCACCGTGCTCATGTCGATCACCAGCGCCCCCGCGGGCAGGGTCTCCAGCGCCCCGTGCCTGCCGAACAGCGCCTCCGCCACATCGCCGCCGGTGGGCAGCATGGTGATGAGGATGTCCGCGTTCCTGGCCGCCTCGGCGGTCGAGGCTGCGGTCTCGAGGCCGCGGTCGCGGGCCGCCGCCATGGCCTGCTCGGCGCGATCGTGGGCCACGACCCGGTGGCCGGCGTCCGCCAGTCGGCCCGCCATCGGCAGACCCATTACGCCGAGACCGACGAAAGCAATGCTCGTCATGGACCTTTCTCCCCGGCCCGAAGGCTTCGTTCGGGCGATGATGTGGCTGCGAGGCCCTCAGTCCGCGGGCGCCTTTTCCAGATAGCGCTTGAGGGCCACCGCGGTATTGCGCTCCCGGTCGCGGGAACTGTAGAGGAGGGTGACGTCCCCGTCCTCGACGATGCGGCGCAGGCGCTCGACCACCTCGGGCCGGGCTTCCAGCTCCTCCCAGTAGCGCTCGCAGAACGCCTCGAAACGCTTGGGATCCTGGCTGAACCAGCGGCGCAGTTCGGTGCTCGGCCCGATCTCGCGCAGCCACAGATCGATCGCCGCCTCACCCTTGCCGATGCCCCGCGGCCACACCCGATCGACGAACACCCGCAGACCATCCTCGGGTGCCGGCATGTCGTGAATGCGCTTGAGTCGGATCATGCCGCCACCTCACCGCGACAGCCGGCGCCGATCCGGCGGCGCGATGTCGCATCTTCGAGGGCGCGGTAGCGGAGACCCGTGGAACGAAGGTCGGCGGTCGGGAACACGACAGCGCCGCGGGTGCGCGCTGCGGCCTGGGCGCCGATGGACCATTCTGCCTCCCCCTTCGTGTTTCTTGTTATCTGTCTTTTCTCTTCGCGGCGCGGTCTTCTACCGGTCCGCTCAACCTGCCGGTCGGCTATCCCCTGCCAACAGACGTTCGAGACGCGCCCGTTCTTCCGGGCTCAGCTCGTCGACCTCGGGCTCACCTCGCGCCGAACGTCGACGCATGTACAAGCCTACCGAGACTCCGCCGAGGATCAAGACCGCGAATGGGCCGCCCCAGAGCAGCCAGGTGGAGGGGCGGATCGGGGGACGCAGCAGGATGAAGTCGCCATAGCGGGCGACCAGGAACGCCTTGACTTCCTCGTCGGTGTCGCCGGCGAGGAGCCGCTTGCGCACCAGACGGCGGAGATCCGCCGCCAGCGGCGCATCCGAATCGTCGATCGACTGGTTCTGGCACACCAGGCAGCGCAGTTCCTTGCCGAGCATGCGCGCCCGCGCCTCGAGCACCGGATCGTCGAGAATCTCGTCGGGCTTGACGCCCGCCTCGGCCGCCCCGCTCCAGATCAGGGCCAGCAGCAACAACGCGAGCAGGCGTTTCATTGCTCCCTCAACTTCCGGATCAGGGGCAGGATGACCTCGTTGATCACCCGCGGCGTCACCTGTCCGACTTGCTTGTAGACGATGGTTCCGTTGCGGTCGATCACGAAGGTCTCGGGGACGCCGTAGACTCCCCATTCGATCGCCGCCCGCCCCTTGATGTCCCAGCCCACATATTCGAAGGGATCGCCCAGCTCCTTCAGCCAGGCCATGGCATCCTCGGCCCGGTCCTTGTAATTGAGGCCGTTGACGATGATCCCCTCCTCCTCGGCGAGACGGGTGATCAGCGGATGTTCGACCCGACAGGGGACGCACCAGGAGGCCCAGACATTGACCAGCATCGGCTCGCCGCCCAGATCGGCACGGCTGAAGCCGTGATCGTCGCGTCCGGGGATGGGCGGCAGCTCGAATTCCGGCGCCGGCCGGTCGAGCAGTGCCGAGGGCAGTACCGTGGGATCCCGGGTCAGGCCGAAAGCCAGGAAGCCGCCGATCACGACGAACACCAGAACCGGCAGAAGGTAGAGCCAGGTCCGGCGGTTGGTGGCAGCGGTTTCGGTGGTCGCGGTCATCTCCTGCCATCCCTTTCCTGCTACGCCTCGGCGAGCCGCCCCCGGGCCGCGGCCGGCACCGGGGCGCCGACCCGCAGTCGCCGGTCACTGAGGGAAATCAAGCCCCCGAACGCCATGATCACGGCGCCGCCCCACAGCCACACCACCAGCGGATTGAAATAGAGACGCACGGTGCGGGCACCGTCCTCGCCGGCCTTGTCGCCGAGCACGAAGTAGAGATCGCGCCACAGCGTGGTATCGATGCCGGCCTCGGTGGTGGTCTGTTGTTCGACCGGGAAGAAGCGGCGCTCGGAATGGAGCACGGTTTCGAGTACGCCGTTGCGCCGCGCCTCGAAGGTGGCGCGTTCGGCGACGAAATTGGGCCCCCGACGTTCGCTCACCCCCTTGAAGGTGACTTCGTAGCCGGCGAGCTCGGTGGTTTCGCCCGGGCGCATCACCAGGATGCGCTCGACCTGGCCGCTCGAGGTCGCGGTGATGCCGACGATCAGAATGCCGAGCCCCATATGGGCCACGGTCATGCCCAGGGCCGAGCGGGGCAGACCCATCAAGCGGTGGAAGCTGCGCGCCAGCGGGATGCGGAACAGGGCGATACGACCGGCCAGCTCCACCAGCGAGCCGACCACCAGCCAGGCCGCCAGTGCGAAGCCCAGCGCCGCCAGCACCCCGCGCAGATCGAAAAAGGCGAGGTAGCCCAACGCCACCGCCAGCGAAGTCCCGGCCGCCACTTTCAGCCGGCCCATCACCCCGGGCAGATCCCCCCGCTTCCAGGACAGCATGGCTCCGACGGGCACCGCCAACAGCAGCGGGATCATGAGCGGCACGAAGGTGGCGTTGAAGTAAGGCGGCCCGACCGAGATCTTGGCCCCGCCCAGGGCTTCGAGAGCCAGCGGATAGAGGGTGCCCAGCAACAC
>JALSRW010000509.1 GCA_026984595.1 Alphaproteobacteria bacterium | reverse complement strand
ACGGCTGCGCATCCACGGCAGGCTGCGCGAGAGCGGGGCGCCGCCGGCGCGGCTGGGGCCGGCGGTGGTCTCGCGCATCAAGATCCTGGCCGGGCTCGACGTCGCCGAGCGACGGTTGCCGCAGGACGGCCGCAGCCGGCTCGAGATCTGCGGGCGCCCGGTCGATCTGCGGGTGGCGACCATGCCCACCATCCATGGCGAAAGCGTGGTGGTACGGATTCTCGATCACGCCCAGCGGCGGGTGGGGCTGGGCGAGCTCGGCCTGCCGGCCGACATCGAAGCCCGTTTCTCGCGGCAGCTCGGCGCCCCGCACGGCATGCTGCTGGTCACCGGCCCCACCGGCAGCGGCAAGACCACGACGCTCTACGCGGCGCTGCAGCAGCTCGACGCCACGGTGGCCAAGATCGTGTCGATCGAGGATCCCATCGAGTACCAGCTTCCGGGCATCACCCAGATCCAGGTGCGCCCGGAAATCGGCCTCGATTTCGCCCGCGTCCTGCGGGCCGTGCTGCGCCACGATCCGGATACGGTGATGGTCGGCGAGACGCGCGATCCGGAAACCGCCGAGGTCGCCATCCATGCCGCCCTGACCGGCCACCTGCTGCTCACCACCCTGCACACCGACACCGCCGCCGGAGCCGTCGCCCGGCTGCTCGATATGGGGGTCGAGCCCTATCTGCTGGCCTCGGTGGTGCGCGGCGTCCTCGGCCAGCGTCTGGTCGGTCTCTTGTGCCCCGACTGCCGGCAGCCGGCCGCCGCCACCGCCGGCGAGCGCGAGCTGCTGCGCCGCGCCGGCATCGCCGCCGATGGCGAGACCCTGCTCTATCGGCCGGGCGGCTGTCGGGCCTGCGACGGCATGGGCTATATCGGGCGCGTCGGCATCTTCGAGTTCTTCGAGATCGACGAAGAGATCCGCGAGGCCATCCGCGCGCGCAGCGCCACCCAGGAATTGCTCGGTCTCGCCCGCCGCAAGGGCATGGCGACCATGTTCGAGGATGGTGCCGCCAAATGTCTCGCCGGGCAGACGACGCTGCAGGATGTGTGCCGTGTCACCGAGGACTGGTGAATGCCGACCTTCCTGTTCCGGGCGCTGACCGCAGACGGCAAGAAGGTCAGCGGCAGGATCGAGGCCGCAGACGAGCGCAGCGCCCTCGATCGGCTGAAGACGCGCGGCCTGATCCCCATCCGGGCGCGACCGGCGGGAGCGGGCCGGCGCTCGCTGGTCGGGCTCTTCGGCCGCCGCGATCGCGGCCGCTTCATCACCTCGCTGACCCGCGAGCTGGCAGTGCTGCTCGGTGCCGGCGAGCAGCTCGAACGCGCACTCGGGGTGATCGGGGAAGGTCTCGCCGACCGCGGCATGGGCGAGATGCTGGCAACCGTCCGCCAGCAGGTGCGCTCGGGGGTGGCGCTCAGCGAGGCTCTGGCCGCCTATCCGGATCTGTTCGACGGGGCCTATGTAGCGGTGGTGGCCGCCGGCGAGGCCGCGGGCAGGCTCGCCGAGGCGCTCCATCATCTGGCGGAACTGCGCGAACGGCGCGAGAAGTTCCGGCGCCAGGTCTCGGCGGCGCTGCTGTATCCCACGGTGCTGCTGGTCGCCGGATTCCTGGCCATCGCCTTCATTCTGGGAGTGGTGGTGCCCGAATTCGCCGCCCTTCTCGAGGATCGGCGCGCCGAGCTGCCCTTCGGTGCCCGGCTGGTGTTCGCCGCATCGGACATGCTGCGCGGCCGCTTCGAACTGCTGCTCGGCGCCGTGCTGCTGCTCGCCGCCTGTCTCTATCTGTCCCGCCTTCCGGCGTTGGCCGAGCTG
>JALSRW010000508.1 GCA_026984595.1 Alphaproteobacteria bacterium | reverse complement strand
GAAGGTCCACACCCGGTCGGCCACCAGCTCGTCGAGATACATGTTCTCCTGATTGACCAGGCCGTGGCGCGGCATCAGATGCTGATGGATGCAGAAGGCGCAGGCCGGATCGGGATTGGGCACCACCTCGGTGGCCCAGGTATCGGCACCGACCACCCCGGCCTTGACCTCGTCGGTGAGCCAGCGCGCGACTTCCATGCCGATTCCCGGCTCGCCGGAATTGAACTTGTCGTTGTCGACCTTCCACAGTTTGCCCCAGCCGGTGTGGAAGAAGACGCCGTCGCCCTCCTCGAAGGGGAAACCGGCCATCCCCTGCTTTTCCAGCGCGGCCTCGACATCGGCCATGGTGATCTCGTCACCGGCCTCCATCATCTCCACACCGCGCACGGCGGCGATATCCAGCAGCACGCCGCGGGCGACGATCGGATGCAGCTTCTCGGTGCCCAGCTTCTTGAGCCCGTAGGCGCCGGCCACCTCGGTCTCGGTGAAGCCGTTGTAGTAGCGCATCTGGTCCTTCTCGCCGGGGCCGCCGACCATCACCCCGATATGGCCGAGCCCGTCGAACTGGGTGCCCACCTGGCCGATCTCGGTGGCCAGGAATTCGTCGTGCCAGATCACCTTGTTGGCACCGAACGGCCCGCCGGTGGGGCTGCCGGGAATGCGCAGCGAGAACTTGCGGGCACCGAACAGCGGCATCTCCGCATCGTAGGGGCGTCCGAGACTGTAGACCTTTCCCTTGTCGGCCTCGGCCACCGCCCGCATCACCACCTCGGGCTTGGTGTACCAGTTGGTGGAGCCGGCCTCGTCGTCCGCCCCCCACAGCGGATTGGGCCACCATTTCTCGCCGATCGGCGTCTCCGGCTCTCCGATCACCCACGGCTTGCCCTTGCATTCGCGCCAATTGTCGGGCGAACATTCCGCCCGCGCCGAGGTTGCGCCGAGTGCCAGTACGACGGCTCCCAGCGCGACCGTACCCGTCGAACGCCACATGGATTTCCTCCCCGATCATGCGTCGATTTGTCGTGCAAGCCGAAGAATCCCGGTCTGCACGCAAACCATACGAAAAAAGCGCTGCGCTGGGGAGAGGAAACCCGGGGTTCAATCCTCCAGTCGGGTGATCTTCGAACCCTCGATCGAGATGCCGGCCATCAGGCCCGCCTGACCGTAAACGAAGGCCATGATCGGATCCTGGACGTTGGAGGTGGTGAGCTGGCCCCCCTTGCCGACATCGGCGACGGCGAAACCGGCATCCACGCCGAGCTCGAACCCTCCGCTCTTGTCGAGATATGCGAGGGCCTCGTCGGTCATGAAGAACAGTGCCAGGGAATAGGCCTCGGCGCCGATCTGGAGCCCGTAGGAGGCGGAGACGATGTTGTAGCGGCCGGCCGCCGCACCCTTCTCGAACAGAACCCCCTCGCCGTACTCGCCCCCGATCAGCAGGCCGGCCTTGACGATGTTGGGGAACACCAGAACGCCCTTGGCCTTCTTCGCCAGGGCTTCGGTCCCCGGCACCAGCCGGTAGAGCTCGCTCAGGGCCGCCCGCGCGTCTTCCTCGATCCCGGCCCGCGCCGGATGGGTGAAACCGCTGGCCAGGCACAGGAGAACGAGCAGGAACAGAGCGGTGCTGCGCAGGGGACGGTTCTCGAACATGTTCCTCGAACTCCTGCGAGCGGGCGGCCTCCGCTGCCCCATTCAGGCCACGATGATGCGGAAGCGATAGGGAGAATGCAGCCCGCCGGCAACCACCTCGTTCCCGCCACGTCGCAGCGCTGCCCTCGAGCGCGAGAAGTCCTGCCCCAGGTAGGTGCCGTTGAC
>JALSRW010000507.1 GCA_026984595.1 Alphaproteobacteria bacterium | reverse complement strand
CTCCACCGTGGCGACCACCGAGAAGGTCGCCAGATCGATCACCGTCACCGTGTCGGCATTGGGCTGGGTGACCAGCGCGAAGCGGCTGTCGGGGCTCACCGCCACATGGTGCACGGCGCCGGGCACATCGATCCGCCGCACCACCTCGCGCTTGGCGAGATCCACCACGGAAACCGTGCTCACCGGCTTGCCGGCGCCATCCATGGCCATCTTGTCGGCCCCCTCGCCCGCCATCTTCATGGCTTTTTTGCCGTGGTGGGCGGCGTGCTCCTCCTCGCTCACCGCCGAAGGCCTGGGCGGAGCCGAACCGGGCTCGCGCTCGGTGAAGCTGCCGACCACCAGGAAGCGTCCGTCGGGCGTGGCGGCGAGGCCGTGCGCCGCCGGCAGTCCTTCGATCATTCCCTCGGGCCGATCGCTGGCGGCATCGACGATCAGCACCTTGCCGGCGCCGCCGAGCGGAACATAGACCTGCTGCGCCGGTGCGGCGGAGGCGGCGGCGAGGCCGAGTACGGTGCCGGCCAGTACTCCCGCCAGGGAAGGGAAAAGCGTCTTTCGCTTCATTGCGGTTCTCCTACGCTTGTGTATCGGTGCAGGATTCAGTTCGTTTCCGCGCCCTCGCCGGTGACACGCACCAGCCGGCGCGCCCGCTCCAGGAGCTTGGCGTTGATGGCGACGATGACCGTGGACAGGGACATCAGAGCGGCGGCAAAGGCCGGGGTCAGGACGACGCCCCAGGGGTAGAGAACGCCCGCCGCCAACGGAATGGCGACGGTATTGTAGCCGGTCGCCCAGAGCAGGTTCTGGATCATCTTGGCGTAGGTGGCGCGGGACAGGGCGAGGATGGCGAACACGTCGCGCGGATCGCTCCGCACCAGCACCACATCGGCCGATTCGATGGCGACGTCGGTGCCGGCACCGATGGCGATGCCGAGATCGGCCTCGACCAACGCCGGAGCGTCGTTGACCCCGTCGCCGACCATCGCCACGGTGAGCCCCCGTCCCTTGACCTCCTTGACCTTCTCCGCCTTCTCGTGCGGCAGCACCTCGGCGAAGTAGTCGTCGAGGCCGAGTTCACGAGCCACGCTCCTCGCCACCGCCTCGGCATCGCCGGTCAGCATCATCGCCCGGATTCCGAGCTTCTTGAGCTGGGCGACGGCTTCGAAGGATTCCCGCCGGATGATGTCGGCGAGAGCGATGGCACCGACCGGGCGCTCGCCGATCAGCAGGAAGACGATGGTCTTGCCTTCCTCGCCCAGGGCGGCGACACGCGGATCCTCGACGCGAATGTCGTGCTCGCGCAGATATCCGGGGCTCACCACCTTGATGTCGCGACCTTCGATCCGCCCCTCGACGCCGCGCCCCGTGATCGCCCGGAAATCTTCGACCGCGGGCAGCTCGAGACCGCGTTCGGTGGCGGTTCGCACCACTCCCTGGGCGATCGGGTGTTCGGAGCGACTCTCGAGACTGGCGGCGAGACGCAGCACTTCCTGTTCGGGAAGATCGCCGAGAGCGACGATGTCGGTCACCCCGAACCGCCCTTCGGTCAGCGTGCCGGTCTTGTCGAAGATGACCGCCTGCAGGTTGCGGGCCCGCTCGAAGGCCGCCCGATCGCGGATCAGCAGACCGTTCTGGGCGGTGAGCTTGGTGCTGACGGCCACCACCAGGGGCACGGCGAGGCCGAGGGCATGGGGACAGGTAATGACCATCACGGTGACCATCCGCTCGAGCGCCCATTCGAAGGGATATCCGAGCAACAGCCAGGTAACGAGGGTGATGCCGCCGCCGCCGAGGGCGATCCAGGTCAGCCAGTGGGCCGCCCGGTTG
>JALSRW010000506.1 GCA_026984595.1 Alphaproteobacteria bacterium | reverse complement strand
GTGCGCGCCGCGAGAATGGCCCTGGCGAGTGCCGAACAGGGCGTGGCCGCGGCACGGGCGTCGCTGCGACCGAAACTCACGCTCAGCGCCGAACTCGCCGTTGCCAACGATCCCGACCTCGACAGCGGCCACCAGAGCGAGGCGGCGATCGGCGCTCTCCTCACCGTGCCGCTCTACCAGGGCGGCGGATCCTACGCGCGCATCCGCCGAAGCCGCCAGCAGGCACATGCCAGCCGCTTCGCCCTCGAAGACGCGCGGCGACGCGTGCGGGAGGCGATCACCGCCGCTTTCGAGGGGCTGGAGACCGCCCGCGCGCGCATGGATTCGCTGACGACACGGCTGGACGCCGCCAGGTTGGCGCTGGAAGGGGTGCGGGAAGAGGCACGGACCGGTGCCCGTACGGTGCTCGATGTGCTCGATGCCGAGCAGGAGCTGTTCGAAGCCCAGACGGCTCGCACCGACGCCGAGCGCGACCTGGTACTTTCCGGCTACCGTCTGCTGGCGGCGATGGGCCGGCTCACTGCCCGCGATCTCGGCCTCGAGATCACGATCTACGACGAGGAGGCCTACTATCGCGAGGTGCGCAGCGCCTGGTTCGGCACCGAGCCGCCGGCGATCGCCGAGCCCGGGCCGTCGGCGCCGACCGGTGCACGGGAGTGAACTGTCGTTGCGGTTGACTGTGAACGGGTTTTGCCCCAGCCATGCGGCGATACGGTCGGCATCTGCGGGAAGCGGGGGTGCAGAGGAAGACAGATGAGTGACAGCAAGACGGCGAGCAAGGAGCCCCAGGAACCGTCGATGGAGGAGATCCTCTCCTCCATCCGCCAGATCATTGCCAGCGACGAGGAGCCCGGCGGCAAGAGCGAGACCCCGGCCGATGCGGCCGCGGCGAAGGGTGAGCAACCCGAGGAAGAGGATGTGCTGGAGTTGACCGAAGTGGTGCCGGCCGAGCAGCCGGCGGCCGAGAAGCCCGAGCCGAAACCGGAGGCGAAGACGGACTCCCCGCCCGAGCCGGAACCGGAGGCGAAGACGGAGTCCCCGCCCGAGCCGAAGAACGAACCGGAAGCGAAACCCGGAGCGGAAGCGAAGCCCCCACCCGCGGCGGAGAAGGAGGCGGAGAAGGAGGCGGAGCAAGCTCCGCCCCCCGATCTCGCCGCCGTCGAACAGGAGGCCGACCGCGAGCTCGCCGCGCGCGAGGCGGATCTGGAACTGGTCGAGAACGAGGCTCCCGACGCGATGCCCTCGGCGAAGGAGGAAACGACCGTGGCCGATGATGCCACCGAGGAGGAAGCGCTGATCTCCGGGGAAGCCGCCGAGGCGGCAACCGGGGCCTTCGCCAAGCTGGCCAGATCGGTGGCCCGCCCCGAGCCGGAGCCGGTAGCGGCAGGCGACGGCAAGACCGTCGAACAGCTCGTGGCCGAGTTGATGCGGCCGATGCTCAAGGAGTGGCTCGACCAGAATCTGCCGGCCATCGTCGAGCGGGTGGTCGAACGCGAGGTACGCAAGCTCGCACGGCGCGCCGAATTGCTGTGAGCCGGGGTCTGGTGTCCGCGAAAAAGCCCGCGCCTTAAGCCTTTGTCAACCGCGTGCGGGTATCCTGTCGGGCGGCAATGGCGCGGCAGGTAGAGCATGCATCGTTTTCTGGATCCTCCCCCCTCCCCTGCGCCGGAAACCGAGTCCGGGAGCGCGCCCGTCGGGTTGGTGCTGGCGGTCGATGGTGCACGGCTGATCTGCAGTCTGGATGCCGTCGGTGATGTCCGGGAAAAGGTGATCATCGGCGGTTTGCTGGCGGTTCCGACCGCCGTCGGCACGGCGATCGCAGTGGTCCATGCCATGCGCGAAGGCCGGCGCGGCGAGGACCGCGGGGTCCTCGAGCTCCAGCTTCTGGGCGAGCTCGTCGGCGATGCCGAGGCGCCGGTGTTCCGCCGCGGCATTTCCCGCTATCCGCACCTGGCGGCACCGGTGCGGCCGGCGCAGGTGAGCGAGGAACGGGCGGTCTATGCCGTGGGCGACCGTGCGGCGATCCGCCTCGGGCATCTGCGCTACGATCCGGGAGTGCCGGTGTCGGTGCTGGTGGACGATCTCCTCGGTAAGCATTTCGCCGTGCTGGGCAGTACCGGATGCGGCAAATCCTCGGCCGTCGCCCTGCTGGTTTCCCGGCTGGTGGAACACTACCCGCACGCCCATGTGCTGGTGATCGATCCGCACGACGAATACGCCGCCGCCTTCGGCGAGCGCGCCCTGGTTCTCGATCCGACCTCGCTGGAGCTACCCTACTGGCTGCTCACCTTCGAGGAGCTGGCCGCCATTCTCGCCCCGGGCGACGACGAGCGCACCTATGCGGAACGCGCCATCCTCAAGGACACGGTGCTCCGCGCCCGCCAGCGCGCCTGCGGTGATGCCGAGACCGCCGAGCTCGTCTCCGTCGACGTTCCCATACCCTATCGCCTTTCCCAGCTCGAGGAGCTGATCAACGAGCGGCTGGGCACGCTCGACAAGCCGGAAGGCGCGGCACCCTATCGCCATCTGCTGGCCCGTCTGGCCAGCGCCCGTACCGATCCCCGCTACGAGTTCCTGTTCCCCAAGCTTTCCGTGCGGGACAATCTGGCCGCCATCCTCGGCCAGCTTTTCCGCATCCCCGCCGACGATCGCCCGGTGACCGTGCTCAACACCTCCGGCATGGCCT
The DNA here is from genome assembly GCA_026984595.1 of Alphaproteobacteria bacterium. Taxonomy (GTDB): domain Bacteria; phylum Pseudomonadota; class Alphaproteobacteria; order Geminicoccales; family Geminicoccaceae; genus JALSRW01. Next base: position 5,890 of record JALSRW010000506.1, on the reverse strand, counting down.
CGGAGATCGTCGATGTGGTGGTCTCGGTACTCTGCCGGCTGGTCTTCGAGTACGGGCTGTGGTCCGACCGCCGCCGGGTACGACCGGTGCTGCTGGTCTGCGAGGAGGCCCACCGCTATGTTCCCAACGATCCGGCGCTGGGCTTCGGACCGAGCCGAAGAGCGATCGACCGGCTGGCCAAGGAAGGTCGCAAGTACGGGGTTTCGATCTGCCTGGTCAGCCAGCGACCGGCGGAACTCTCCGCCTCGGCCCTCTCCCAGTGCGGCACCGTGTTCGCGATGCGGCTGAGCAACGAACGGGATCAGAACTTCATCGAGAAGGTCCTGCCCGACGGTTCGGCCTGGATGCTGCGGGCCCTGCCGGCACTGGCCGCCGGCGAAGCGCTGGTGATCGGCGAAGGCGTACCGGTACCGGTCTCGGTGCGCCTCGACCCGTTGCCGCCGGAGCGCCGACCGGCCAGCGCCACCCCTTCCTTCTCGAGGATCTGGGAGCGGCCTCCGGAAGACCATCGGGGCCTCTTGGAAGCCACCATCCGTCGCTGGCGCCGACAGAAGAGCTGATCCGATACGCCCTGTCCGTGCGCCGCGGCCGACATGCACCGCCGGCCCGCTGCCGGCCTGTCAGATGCCGGTGCCTTCGTAGGCCTCCCGCAAAATCCCCTCGGCTGTCTCCGCGGTCAGCGGCACCGGATTGGTGGGCGCCGTGGGATCGCGTACGGCCATTTCGGCGATCGTCGGAAACCGCTCCGGCGCCACCCCCAGCTCGCGCAGGGTGTGCGGAATGTCGAGCTGCTGTCGCAATTTCAGTACCCAGTCCAGGAAGGCCCCGAAATCCGCGGCCGGAAGCTCCAGCCAGCCCGCCAACCGGGCGATCTTGCCGTCGATGGCCTTGTAGTTGAACGCCAGGACATAGGGCATCAGCACGGCATTGGTGAGGCCGTGGTGGGTATCGTATAGGGCGCCGATGGGGTGGCTCAGCGCATGGATCGCCCCGAGCCCCTTCTGGAAGGCGACCGCACCCATCGCCGAAGCCGCCAGCATCATGCCGCGGGCGGGGAGATCGCTGCCGTCGGTGAAGGCTCGGGGCAGGGCCAGCTTGACCAGCCGCATGCCCTCGACGGCGATGCCCTCGCTCATCGGATGAAAGGTGGGAGCGCAGTAGGCTTCGAGGGAATGGGCCAGGGCGTCCATGCCGGTAGCGGCGGTCAGATGGGGCGGCAGGCCGATGGTGACCCGGGGATCGAGGATCGCCGTCTTCGGCAGCATCAGCGGGTGGAAGATGATCTTCTTGGCGTGATTGGCGGGATCGGTGATCACCGCCGCCCGCCCCACCTCGGAGCCGGTGCCGGCGGTGGTCGGAACGGCGACCACCGGCAGAATGCCCGCCTCATCGGCCCGCTTCCAATAGTCGCCGACATCCTCGAAATCCCAGATCGGACGGCTCTGACCGGCCATGAAGGCGATCGCCTTGCCACAATCGAGCGCGCTGCCGCCACCGATCGCCACCACCCCGTCGAACCCGCCGCGGCGAAGCACGGCGAGGCCGGCCTCGACATTGTCGACGGTTGGATTGGAACGGAGATCGCTGAACAGGCCCGCTTCCAGGCCCGCTTCGCGCAGATGGGACAGCGCCTGGACCACCGGCGGCAGCTCGGCCAGGGCCGGATCGGTGACGACCAGCGGCCGGGCGATACCGGCGGAGGTACAGGCCCGGGGCAGCTTTTCGAGACTGCCGGCACCGAAGAGGATGGTCGTCGGATAGGACCAGGTGGCCTTCAATGTGGCCAGATCGAACGGCTCCATGATGCGCTCTCCCACCCGTTGCTGCCGCTCCGCATAGCCCAGCCCGGCGGGCGGGAAAAGCGCCAAACCGCCCGTCTGTGGGCTGCGCTGTGCCTGCCCGCGCCCTCAGCCGGCGGCGCGCCCGCCGGCATAGCCGAGGGACCGCAGGGTTTCCGCGATCTCGTCGAGAATCGCCGGATCGTCGATGGTCGCCGGCATCTTCCATTCCGTGCCGTCGGCGATGCATTTCATGGTGCCACGCAGGATCTTGCCGGAGCGGGTCTTCGGCAGACGCTTGACGACGGCGACCAGCTTGAAGGCCGCCACCGGACCGATCTCCCGGCGTACCTTCTGCACCAGCTCCTCGCAGATCACCGCGCCGTCACGATCCACTCCCGCCTTGAGCACCACGAGCCCCAGCGGCAGTTCGCCCTTGAGGCTGTCGGCGACGCCGATCACCGCACATTCCGCGACATCCGGATGACCCGCCAGCACTTCCTCGATGGCTCCGGTCGAGAGCCGGTGGCCGGCGACATTGATGACGTCGTCGATGCGGCTCATGATGAACAGATAGCCGTCCTCGTCGCGGTGGCCGGCATCGCCGGTGAGGTAATAGCCCGGATAGCGGGACAGATAGGCCTGCACGAAACGTTCGTCGGCGTTCCACAGGGTGGGCAGGCAGCCGGGCGGGAGCGGCGTGCGGATGACGATGGCGCCCATCTGATTGGCGCCCAACTCGCGCCCTTCGTCGTCGAGAATGTGCAGATCGTAGCCGGGCATCGGCACCGAGGGCGAGCCCGGCTTGACCGGCAGCATCTCGATGCCGATCGGATCGGCACAGATCGCCCAGCCGGTCTCGGTCTGCCACCAGTGATCGATCACCGGCACGCCGAGCCGCTCGCGGGCCCAGAACAGGGTGTCGGGATCGCAGCGCTCGCCGGCCAGGAACAGCGCCCGGAAACGCGACAGATCATACTGGCCCAGCAGCCTGCCTTCGGGATCCTCCTTCTTGATCGCCCGGAACGCGGTGGGCGCGGTGAACAGCACCTTGACGTCGTGCTGGGCGATGACCCGCCAGAAGGCGCCGGCATCCGGCGTGCCCACCGGTTTGCCCTCGTAGATGATCGTGGTGTTGCCGTGCAGCAGCGGGCCGTAACAGATGTAGCTGTGACCGACCACCCAGCCGACGTCGGAGGCCGCCCAGTAGACCTCGCCGGGATCGACATTGTAGATGTTCTTCATGGTCCAGTGCAGGGCCACCGCATGGCCGCCGTTGTCACGGACGATGCCTTTGGGCTGACCGGTCGTGCCGCTGGTGTAGAGGATGTAGAGGGGATCGGTGGCCGCCACCGGCACCCAGTCGGCGGGCTCTGCCGCCGCCATCGCCTCGTTCCAGTCGAGATCGCGGCCGGCGGTCAGCTCGGCCCGGAGCTGGGGACGCTGCAGGATGATGCAATGCTCGGGCTTGTGGCGGGCGAGGGCGATGGCGCCATCGAGGAGCGGCTTGTAGGCGACCACCCGACCGGGCTCGATGCCACAGCTCGCCGTGACCACGAGGCGCGGCTCGGCATCGTCGATGCGGGCGGCCAGCTCGTTCGAGGCGAAGCCGCCGAACACCACCGAATGGATGGCGCCGATACGGGCACATCCGAGCATCGCGATCAGCGCTTCCGGGACCATCGGCATGTAGATGATCACCCGGTCGCCCCTGCCCACTCCGCACCGCTTCAGAACACCGGCGAAACGGCGCACCTCGTCCGCGAGCTCGGCATAGCTGAGGACCCGTAGCGAGCCGGTGACCGGGCTGTCGTGGATGATCGCCGCCTGATCGCCCCGTCCCCGCTCGACATGGCGGTCGACCGCGTTGTAGCAGGTATTGAGCTGGCCGCCGTCGAACCATCTGTAGAAGGGCGCATTGTCGGCGTTGAGAACACGGTCCCAGCGCCGCACCCAGTCGATCGCCTCGGCCGCCTCCCCCCAGAAGCCCTCGGGGTCGCGCAGGGACCGCTCGTAGATCTCTCGGTAACGCTGCATGGCTGGCTCTCCCCTCCCGCGCTGCCGGCCCCACGATACGGCAATGCCTTGTCCAAGCAAGGCGGCGAAATGCGCACGCACACTTGACACCGTGCCGGGCGGCGCGGGCTTTGCCCCGACGGTTGTGTGGCGTAAGTTCCACGGCAACGGACAGGCGGCCGGCGCGGCGGGGCATGGAACCGACCATTTTTCGTTTCATCTGGAAGTACAGTCTGCGCCAGCAGCTCATCATTCTGGCGTTGACCGTGGGCAGTTTTCCGGTGCTGTACGCGACACTGGAACTGCCCAAGATCATCATCAACAAGGCGCTGGCCGTCGAAGCCGACGTTTTCTACCTGTTCGGCCGTGAGCTCACCCAGCTCCAGTATCTGCTGGCACTGTGCGCCGCCTTCCTCGGTCTCGTGCTGGTCGCCGGCATCCTCAAATATTTCCTCAATGTCTACGCCGGCATCGTCGCCGAACGCATGCTGCGCCGCCTGCGCTACCAGCTCTACGATCATCTGCTGCGCTTTCCCCTGCCCTATTTCCGGCGCATGAGCCAAGGCGAGCTGGTGCAGATGATCAACGCCGAGGTCGAGCCGCTCGGCGGCTATGTGGGTTCGGCCCTGTCCGTGCCCGCCTTCCAGGGCGGCACGCTGATCACCATCCTCGTCTTCATGTTCATGCAGGATTGGGTTCTCGGCCTCGCCGCGGTCGCCCTCTATCCGGTCCAGGCATATGTCATCCCCAAGCTGCAGCGACAGGTCAACGAACTCGGCAAGCGGCGGGTACGGCAGGTCCGCCACAATGCCGAGAAGATCAGCGAGACGGCGGGCGGTGTGATCGACATTCATGCCAACGACACCAGCCTCTATGAACGGGCGCAGTTCAGCGAACATCTCAGCAGAATCTTCTTCATTCGCTTCGACATTTACAAGAAGAAGTTTCTCATCAAGTTCCTGAACAATTTCCTTGCGCAGCTCGGTCCCTTCTTCTTCTTCTCCATCGGTGGCTATCTGGTTCTCGAAGGGCAGATCACCCTCGGTGCCCTGGTGGCCGTGCTCAACGCCCACAAGGACCTGTCGGCGCCCTGGAAGGAGCTGCTGACCTATTACCAGACGATGTACGATGTGAAGATCAAGTACGAGCAGATCGTCACCCAGTTCATGCCCGCCGGTCTCAAGCCGGCCGAACGCCAGCTCTCCGATCCGCCCGCCGACGCACCCGAATTCGCCGACGAGATCGTCGTCCAGCAGGTGGGGCTCGAAGAGGATGGCGAATGGGCGTTGGACGGGGTCTCCTTCAGCCTGCGGCTGCCCGGCCATGTCGCCGTGCTCGGCAATGCCGGCAGCGGCCGCGGAGCACTGGCGCAGATCCTGGCCGGACTGATCGAGCCCAGCCGCGGGCGTGTTCTGGTAGACGGCAAGGATCTCCACGCCCAACCGGAATCCGTGCTCGGCCGTCGCATCGGCTACGTCGCCCCCGTCGCCCATGTGTTCAAGGGCACGATCGCCGACAATCTGCTCTACGGTCTCAAGCACCGGCCGATCCGCCCGCGCCCGGCCGATGCCGAACTGGAGCGGTATCTCTACGAAGCGGTGGCCTCCGGCAACGCCGCCTTCGATCCTTTCGCCGACTGGGTCGACGATGCGGAGGCCGGGGTGCCCGGCCCGCAGGAAAGGCTGCCGGCGATGATGCGGGTCCTGGAGCTCGTACAGCTCGACCACGACGTCTATCTGCTGGGCCTGCGCGGCACCATCCGCGCGGCCGAGAAGCCGGATCTGGCGAACGGGCTGCTGCGGGCGCGCCAGCGCATGTTCCAGCGGCTGTCCGCGGACCCGACCCTGGCCCGGCTGGTCGAGCCGTTCGATCCCGACCGTTACAACACCAATGCCAGCCTCGCCGAGAATCTGCTGTTCGGCACGCCGGTGGGCGACACCTTCGGACCCGATCGGGTGGCCGAGAACCCGTACGTGCTGGAGACGGTGCGGGCCACCGGTCTGTTCGACGATCTCGTGCGCATCGGCTATCGGGTCGCCAGCACGATGGTCGAGCTGTTCGCCGACCTGCCGCCGGAGCACGAGTATTTCCGACAG
>JALSRW010000505.1 GCA_026984595.1 Alphaproteobacteria bacterium | reverse complement strand
GGCCGTCACGATTGACGTTGCCGGATGCGTATGTCAGATCGTGTCGATACTTAGGGTTGGAACCGAAAGTACGGGACGAGGATGTCGCCGGTGGAGCTTGCCAGGACCCGTCTGGAGGCGGCGCTCGAGCTGCTGGAGCGGGTGCTCCGGCCCTATCTCGAAGGCCCGGCCACGGTCGTCGACAGCAGCGAACTCGAGGAGCTGCGGCGCCGCTGTGCCGCGCTCGAGGCCGAGCTCGAGCGGCTGGCCGCCGACAAGCAGCGACTTCGCGAGCAGCTCCAGCGGGCGATCGAGGGCCTGGAGAGTGCCGCACGGGCCATCGAGCAGGAGGTCGAAGGGTAATCCATGCCAACCGTGGACATCGTCATCGGCGGGCGCCGCCACACCATCCAATGCGGAGAAGGCGAGGAATCCCGGCTGCGGCGACTGGCGACGTATGTCGACGGGCGCATGCGGGAGCTCGCCGAACAGCACGGCCAGGTCGGGGATATCCGCCTTTTGGTGCTGGTGGCGCTGCTGATCAGCGACGAGCTCGACGACGCCTATGCCGAGATCAAGCGCCTGCGCACCGCGGTCAGTGAGCAGGCCCGGCAGAGCGAGGAGGCAGCCGGCCAGGCCATCGAGGCCGCGGCCGAGCGTATCGAGCGCCTTGCAGGTGGGCTGCGGAAAGCCTAGATAGCGAGTCCGGCGGTGGCTGCCCGGTACGTCAGGTTCCGAACCGTGCGCCTGGGCCTATTTGTTCCCTAGGGAGCTGTCCCTGTCGTGGTCGTGGCCACGGCACCACGGCGCCCACCTGCGAAGCAGGTCCCAGGAACGAGTGTTTCCGAGCCGACGGCCAGGGTGGCCCCGCCGCATCACTCGGCCCGGATCGTCCGGCGCCGCCCCTGTGCATGCGAGAAGCGGAGCCGGAGCGTGCGGATCCTTTTCGTCGGTGACATCGTCGGTCGTGCCGGCCGCGCCGCCCTCCTCGAACGTCTTCCCGCCATCCGCGAGAGCCACGCCCCCGATGTCGTCATCGTCAATGGCGAGAACGCGGCCGGCGGTTTCGGTCTGACCCAGGCCATCGCCGACCAGTTCTTCGGCGCCGGGGTCCATCTCATCACCATGGGCAACCATGTCTGGGACCAGCGCGAGCTGGTGGCCCATATCGAACGCGAGCCCAGGATCCTTCGCCCCCTCAACATGATGCCGGGAACACCCGGCCGCGGCCTCGCCGAGATCCGCGACGCCCAGGGGCGCAATGTCGTCGTGCTGCAGGTCATCGGCCGCCTGTTCATGGGGCTCTACGACGATCCCTTCCGCGCGCTCGAGGCGGCGCTGCAGCGCTACGTCCTGGGCGGCAATGCCAGCGCCATCCTGGTCGATGTCCATGCCGAGGCGACCAGCGAGAAGATGGCGATCGGCCATTTCCTCGACGGTCGGGTATCGGCGGTGGTCGGCACCCACACCCATGTGCCGACCAATGATGCGCGGGTCCTGGCCGGCGGCACCGCCTATATCTCGGATGTCGGCATGACCGGCGATTACGACAGCGTGATCGGCATGGAAAAGACCGGATCGATCCGGCGCTGGCGCAGCCAGGTGCCGGGCCCGCGCCTCGAGCCGGCGCGCGGCGAGGCGACTTTCTGTGCGGTGCTGATCGACACCGAGGACGAAAGCGGCCGGGCACGCCACATCACGCCCCTGATCGAGGGCGGCCAGCTCACCGCGAGGCGACCCGAGGCCTGAGCCGTGCGTCCCGTGGCTGCCCCGGCGCGTTGCCGCCGAGGCGGCCGTCTAGGGGGCGAGGAAGGGATCCGGCTGGGCCTTGGCGAAGGGAATGTCGTC
>JALSRW010000504.1 GCA_026984595.1 Alphaproteobacteria bacterium | reverse complement strand
AATGCCACCGACGCCCTGGATGCCGCCGAGCAGGTGGCACTGCGCGATTCCGTTCTGCGCGAATTCGAGGGCCGGACGGTGTTCTGGGTGCTCAACCAGCACGAATGGGCGAGCCGATTCGACAAGGTCCTGATCATGGACGGCGGGCGCGTGTCCGCCTTCGGGCGGTTCGATCAGCTACGGGACGGCAATACGCCGCTCGGCAGGCTGCTGGCGGCGATCTGACCGGAGAAGCGGGCCATGACCCTGCAGCGCGACGTCGATACCCTGCGGAACATACCGCTGTTTTCCAAGATCGAGCCCTCGAAGCTGAAGCTCCTGGCCTTCACGAGCGAGCGTCTGGAATTTCCGCCGGGCGAGCTGGTCTGCCAGCAGGGGGAGCGCGGGGACGCCGCCTACATCGTTCTCCAGGGCGAGGCGGATGTCTTCGTCGAGACCCCGGACGGGCCGGTACGGGTGGCCCGTCTGGGCAGGAACGACATCATCGGTGAAATCGCCATTCTCTGCGACGTGCCGCGCACGGCCACGGTGATCGCCTCCACCCCCCTCGTCACCCTGCGCATTTCCAAGGATGCGTTCTTCAATCTGGTCACCCAGTTCCCGGAGGTGGCCATCGGCGTGATGCACGAACTGGCGAGCCGGCTCTTTCAGACCACCCAGCGGCTCACCGAGGTCTCGGCGCGACTGCGCAAGCTCGAGGGGGAGCGGGCGTGAACGTGGCGGAGGAGAGCGGCTGCTGGCCCACCCGCCGCAATCGCGCCCTCGACTGGCTCGCCCGCCACAGCGTATTCGAGCCCTATATCGACAATCTTTTCGGGGGCGCGTGCAATCTCCTGCACGAAGACGGGGTGCCGCTCGATCGCGCGACCCTGCATCTGCGCACCCTTCACCCGCAGCTTCTGGGGGCCACCATCACCTGGCGCCCGGGCATGCGGGATGCGGAAATCCAGTTCCACGAGCGCGGGGTGCTGCAGCAACCGCGGTACCGCAACAGCCCGGTGCGGGCATTGTTCGAAGGAGCCGAGGGAATCCGGCAGCGTCTGGACATCGACCATGCCGTGCAGGGCCCGGCCTTCGACATCTTCGCCGATCTCCGCAGCCAGGGCTTTACCGATTATCTGGCCCTTCCGATGCGTTTCACCGACGGCAAGCGCCATGCTTCGAGCTGGGCCACGCGACGGCCGCGAGGATTCTCCGCCAGCGATCTGCTGACGATCGAGGAGATGCTGCCCATCCTCGCGATGGCGGTGGAGATCCGCCTCAATCGGCGAATCGCCAAGAATCTGTTGAACACCTATGTGGGGCCGCGCGCCGGCGAGCGCATCCTTCGTGGCGAGATCACCCGCGGCAGCGGCGAGACCCTGCACGCCGCGATCTGGAACTCGGATCTGCGGGGATTCACGCGGCTGTCGCAGAACTGGCCCCGCGACGCACTCATCGATCTCCTCAACGGCTACTTCGATGTCATGGCCGACGCGGTCAACGGACAGGGCGGGGAAATCCTCAAGTTCATGGGAGACGGGCTGCTCGCGATCTTCCCGTTGGACGCTTCCGGGGCCTGCGTGCGAGCCTTCCGGGCGGCGCGCGACGCCATCGCCGGGATGCGCCGTTTCAACGCCGAGCGCGAGGCCCGGGGGGAGCAGGCGGTCGGATTCGGCATCGCCCTGCACCGGGGCGATGTGATGTGGGGCAATATCGGCGCCGCCTCGCGTCTCGACTTCACCGTCATCGGGCCGGCCGTCAACATCACCGAAAGGCTTCAGGAACTGGCCAAGGAGCTGGGCAGGAAGGCCCTTCTCTCGGGCGACTTCGTACATAGCTGCGAGCATCGCGAGGCGGCGCTCGAATGCCTCGGCCGCTGCCGGCTGCGCGACATCGACGAGGCCATCGAAGTCTACGCGATCCTCGAGGAGGAAGGGGGCACCGCCGCCTGATCCGCGGCCACGACCAGGGCGATGCCCGCCTCCGCGAGCCTGCCGGCGAAGGGCTCCGGCGGCGCCGCATCGGTCACCAGAGTGTCGATTTCCTCGAGCGGGGCGACATGCACCGCCGCCCGCTGGCCGAACTTGGCACGGTCGGCCACCAGCATCACCCGTTCCGCCCGGGCCATCATCGCCCGGGCGAGGCGGGCCTCGTCGAGGGCGTAGTTCATGAGCCCTTCCTCGGCGTCGATGGCGGCGATCGACAGGATCGCGAGATCGGCCCGGAACTGGCCGATGAAGGCCAGCGCCTCCGGACCCACCGCCGCCGCCAGCTCGGCCTTCAGTTCCCCGCCGGCGAGATAGACCTCGTGGCCGTTGCGGCCGACCAGCGAGCGGGCGATCTCGATGCCGTTGGTCACCAGCGTCAGGCGACTGCGCCCGGCCAGCGCCTCGGCCACGAAGGCGGTGGTCGAGCCGGTATCGATCATCACCGTCTGACCGTCCTCGACGAGCCCGGCCGCGGCCCGCGCGATCGCCCGCTTGGCGGCGGTGCGGATCCGCAGCCGGCGATCGAAGGGGGCCTCGCCGCCGGCACCGTTCCAGCGTACCGCACCATGTTCGCGACGCAGCACGCCCTGGGCGACCAAGGGACGCACATGGCGGCGGATCGTCTCCTCGGAAACGGCGAGACTGCGGGCGAGCTCGGCGATCCGCGCCCGGCCCTCGCGCCGCACGAACTCGATGATCGCCGCCTGCCATCTCGTGGGAACCATCGACAACCGATCCCTGTTGAGGTGCTGTGGGATCTTACACCGATTCGGGCAAATGTGTGAGTTTCGTGTTGACTTCGCGCGGTCGCGGGGCCGAAAATGCGACTGCAATCGGACGAGAACCGGCATGGGAAGTCAGGGAGGACGGTCACCATGGAAACCGGATGGCGGATCGGGCGTCGCCTCGGCGGCACCGCACTCGCATTGTCGCTGCTGTACGGCGGGGTCGCTGCCGCCCAAGTCGAATCGCAGGACCCCATCAAGCTCACCCTGCACGACTGGACCGGCCAGCTCATCACCACCAACATCATGGGCGAGGTGCTGAAGAAGGCCGGCTACAACATCGAGTATGTGCAGGCGGACTACCTCGCCCAGTTCGCCGGGCTCAAGACCGGCGATCTCCATGTCGCCATGGAGATCTGGGAGACCACCGGCCGCCAGGCCATGGACGAGGCCACCGCCACCGGGCTCGTCGAGAATCTCGGCGAGACCGGGATGATGGCCATCGAGGAATGGTGGTATCCTCTGTACATGAAGGAGAAATGCCCGGGCCTGCCCGACTGGAAGGCGCTCAACGACTGCGCCGAGGCCTTCTCCACCCCGGAGACCTATCCCCGGGGCCGTTATCTGGGCGGGCCGGTGACCTGGGGCGGTTTCGACGACGAGCGGGTCGAGGCGCTCGGTCTCGACTACGAGGTGGTACACGCCGGTACCGACGCCGCCCTGTTCGCCGAGCTCGAGAGCGCCTATCAGCGCAAGGCGCCGATCCTGCTCTGGGTCTATGCCCCGCACTGGGCGCCCATCAAGTACCAGGGCGAATGGGTCGAGTTCCCGCCCTACGAACCGGCCTGCTACGAGGATCCGGCCTGGGGCGTCAATCCCGACATGAAGTATGATTGCGGCAAGCCGCGCGGCCCGATCTGGAAGGTGGCATGGGCCGGCCTCAAGGACAAATGGCCGGGCGCCTACCGGGCGATCAAGGCGTTTCGCGTGAGCAACGAGGAAATGGGCGACATGATCGCCCGGGTCGATCTCGAAGGCGAAACGGTGGAAGCCGTGGTGGCCGACTGGATGGCCAAGAACGAGGATCGCTGGAAGGCGTGGATCGGCCAGTAAGCCCGTCCCCGACAGGCACCGCGCCTGCAGGCGAGATCAAGCTCGCCTGCAGGCATGTCTGGAAGCTGTTCGGCCCGCGCGCCGAGCAGTTTCTGCGGGACCACCCCCGGCCCACCGAGGAAGAGCTGCGGCGGGCGGGGCTGATCCCGGCGGTGGTGGACGCCGATCTCGAAGTCCGCACCGGCGAGATCTTCGTCATCATGGGGCTGTCGGGCTCCGGCAAATCCACCCTGGTGCGCTGTCTGTCCCGCCTGATCGAGCCCACCGCCGGCGAGATCTTCTTCGAGGGGCGGGATCTCCTGCGCATGCGCGAGCGGGAGATGATCGAGATCCGCCGCCACAAGATGGGCATGGTGTTCCAGCATTTCGCGCTGCTGCCCCATCTCACGGTGCTCGGCAATGTCGCCTTCCCGCTCGAGATCCAGGGTGTCGACCGGGCCACCCGCGAGCGCCGTGCGATGGAGATGATCGAGCTGGTCGGGCTGCAGGGGCGCGAAAACTACTTTCCGCGGGAGCTTTCGGGCGGGCAGCAGCAGCGGGTGGGCATCGCCCGCTCGCTCGCCGTCGGTCCCGAACTCTGGTTTCTCGACGAGCCGTTCTCCGCCCTCGACCCGCTGATCCGTCGCGAGATGCAGAACGAGTTCCTGCGCCTGCAGGGGATGCTGGAGAAGACCATCGTCTTCATCACCCACGATTTCGACGAGGCGGTGCGCCTCGCCGATCGCATCGCCATCATGCAGGACGGGCGAATCGTGCAGATCGGCACCCCGGAGGAGCTGATCCTGGCGCCGGCAACGCCCTATGTCGCCGAGTTCACCGCCGATGCACCACGGGTCAAGATCTTGACCGCCCGTGCGATCATGACCCCGGCCAACGGCATCCGCGACTTCGCCGGCGAGGTGTTGCCACAGGCCAGGATCGCCGAGATCGCCCCCGCCGTGCTCGCCGATCCGCGCCCCTTCGCGGTGGTCGAGGGCAACGAGATCCTCGGCGCCGTCGATCGCGATGCGGTGCTGCGGGTCCTGGTCGGGGGAAGACAGGGATGAGTGCGGCCGCCGCCAGGGCTGCTCCCGCCCGGCTTCGCCTGCGTGCGGGCCTGCCCTTCTGGCTGGCGGCCATCGGACTTTCCCTGTTCTTCGCCATGGCACCGCGTGGGCTCGTGCCGCGCTGGGCACTGCGCCTGCCACGCAATCTCGAGCTGCCCCTCGACCGCCTGCTGTCGCAATGGATGGACTGGCTCGTGACCCGGGCCAGTTTCGGCCTGTTCACCTTCAAGGATGTGACGCGAGGTTTCGCCTGGCTGATGGACTGGCCGCTGTCGCTGGCGAAGAGCCTGCTCGTGAGCGGCTTTGTAAGCGGCCAGGGATCCGCCGCCGAGCAGCTCACCGCACCGGTGTCCTGGGCCGCGGTGATCCTCTTCGCCGGCATGCTCGCCGCCCGCCTCGGCGGCCCCCGCCTGGCCGTGCTGGTGACCGGCTGCTTCGCCTATCTGGCCCTGTTCGGCCAGTGGCCGAGCGCCATGGTGACCCTTTCCTCGATCCTCATCGCCGTGCCTTTCGGCGTCATCGGCGGCCTGTTGCTGGGCATCGCCGGCTTCCGTTCCCCGCGCTTCGAACGGATCATGATCCCGGTGCTGGACGTCATGCAGACGGTGCCGGTGTTCGCCTATCTTGTGCCGATCCTGTTCCTGTTCGGGTTCGGCCCGGTGGCGGCGATGATCGCCACCATCATCTACGCCATGCCGCCGATGGTGCGGGTCGCCCTGCTCGCACTGCGCCGGGTGCCCACCGAGGTCACCGAGTTCGGGCGCATGGCCGGCTGCACCCGGCACCAGCTTCTCTGGAAGGTGCTGGTGCCGGCTTCGCGGCCGGCGCTGATGGTCGGCGTCAACCAGGTGATCATGCTGTCCCTCAACATGGTGATCATCGCCTCGATGATCGGCGCCGGCGGCCTCGGCTACGACGTGCTGGCCTCGCTGCGGCGGCTGGACATCGGCCGCGGCCTGGAGGCCGGGGTGGCGATCACCGTGCTGGCCATCGCCCTCGACCGGCTGAGCCAGGCCGCCGCCACCCGCGGCGAGCGGCTGCGCCACGACATGGGGCGGCGCTTCGTCGATCGCGGCTGGCTGCTCACCGGCGCCGGCCTGCTGGCGCTGCTGACCATGGTCATCGGCAGGGAAGTGCCGGTGGTCGCCAGCTATCCCCGGGAGCTCGAGGTATCGACCGCTCCCTATTGGGCGGCGCTGGTGAAATGGATCAACATCAACTTCTTCGACCAGCTCGAAGCCTTCAAGACCTTCCTCGTGCTCAATCTGCTGGTGCCGGTCAAGCGCTTCCTGCTGGCCCAGCCCTGGCCCTGGGTGGTGAGCCTGCTGGCGGCGCTGGGGCTGCGGCTGGGCGGGCTGCGCCTGGCCCTGACGGTGACCGGCTTCGCCATGTTCATCGTCCTGACCGGGTTCTGGACCAAGGCCATGATCACCGTCTATCTGTGCGGTCTGGCGGTGGTCATCGCCGCCCTGATGGGCATTCCGCTCGGCATTCTCTGCGGGCTCGACGAGCGCCTGTGGCGGTTCGTGCAGGGGGTGATCGACACCCTCCAGACGCTGCCTTCCTTCGTCTATCTGATTCCGGTGGTGATGCTGTTCCGGGTCGGAGATTTCGCCGCCATGATCGCCGTCATCCTCTATGCGGTGGCACCGGTGATCCGCTATACCGCCCACGGCATCCGCAGCATCCCCCCGCAGCTCGTGGAGGCCGGCACCACCAGCGGCTGCACGCCGCGCCAGCTCCTGTTCAAGATCCGCCTGCCGCTGGCCCTGCCCGAGATCCTGCTGGGCATCAACCAGACCATCATGCTGGCCCTGTCGATGCTGGTGATCACCGCCCTGGTGGGCACCCGCGATCTGGGCCAGGAGGTCTACATCGCCTTGACCAAGGCGGATGTCGGCCAGGGGCTGGTGGCCGGTCTGTGCGTGGCGGCCATCGCCATGATCGCCGACCGGCTGATCGGCGCCGGCAGCACCCACATGAAACAACGTCTGGGTCTGGCACCATGACCGCGAGCGGCGATCCCCGGGCACGCGCCGCATCACTCTCCATCTGGCGGGGACCGGTGGCGCCCGAGCCCCTGGGCGGCGGCATCACCAATACCAACTTCCTGGTGCAGGACGGCGGCCGCAGATACGTCGTCCGGGTCGGCGAGGACATTCCGGTGCACGGGGTGATGCGCTTCAACGAGCTGGCCGCCAGCCGGGCCGCCCATGCCGCCGGCATCTCCCCGGCGGTGGTCCATGCCGAACCCGGCATCCTCGTGCTGGAGCACATCGAGGGCCGCACCCTCGAGCCCGAGGATGTCCGCGCCCGGCTGGAACAGGTGGTGGCGCTCGTGCATCGTGCCCATCACGAGATCCCGAAGCATCTGCGCGGCCCGGCCCTGGTCTTCTGGGTGTTCCACGTGGTGCGCGACTATGCCCACACCCTCGAGGAGGGCGGCTCGCGGCTACGCCATCGGCTGCCCGAATTCCTGGCCATGGCCGAGCGCCTCGAAAAGGCGGTGGGCGCCGTCGAGCTCGTCTACGGCCACAACGATCTGCTGGCCGCCAACCTGATCGACGACGGCAGCCGGCTCTGGTTGATCGACTGGGATTATGCCGGGTTCAACTCGCCTTTGTTCGATCTCGGCGGGCTGGTCTCCAACAACGAGCTCTGCGCCGCCGAGCGCGATCGCGTGCTGGAGCTCTATTTCGACCGGCCGGTGAACGACGGGCTGCGCCGTCGCGCCCAGGCCATGCTGACCGCCTCGCTGCTGCGCGAATCCATGTGGAGCATGGTGTCCGAGCTCCACTCCCGGATCGCTTTCGATTTCCGCGCCTATACCGAGGAAAATCTGGCCCGCCTCGCGCGCGCCTTCGAGGAATTCGAGGAGATGGAACGCGGATGAGCGATCTCCCTTCTTCCGCCAAGGTGGTCATCATCGGCGGCGGCATCGTCGGCTGTTCGGTCGCCTATCATCTGGGCAAGGCCGGCTGGAGCGACGTGCTCCTCCTCGAGCGCCACGAGCTCAGCGCCGGCTCCACCTGGCATGCCGCCGGTCTGGTCGGCCAGCTCCGCAGCAACGCCAACATCACCCAGCTCCTGGGATATTCGGTGGCGCTCTACGACCGGCTCGAGGAGGAGACCGGCCAGGCCACCGGCTGGAAGAGAAACGGCGGGCTGCGGCTGGCCTGCAATGCCGCGCGCTGGACCGAAGTCCGCCGTCAGGCCACCACCGCCCGTTCCTTCGGCCTGGAGATGCACCTGCTGACGCCGAAGGAAGCCCGGGAGCTGTGGCCGCTGATGGTGGTCGAGGATGTGGTGGGTGCCGCCTTCCTGCCCACCGACGGCCAGGCCAATCCTTCCGACATCACCCGCGCTCTCGCCAAAGGAGCGAGGATGCACGGGGTCACCGTGCTCGAGGGGATCGGCGTTCGCGACTTCGAGATCGAAAAGGGGCGGGTCCGCGCCGTGCACACCGACCGCGGACGGGTCGAATGTGCCATGGTCTGCCTCTGTGCCGGCCAGTGGACACGGCAGCTCGCCGCCCGGGCCGGGGTGACGGTGCCGCTGGTATCCGTCCAGCATCAGTACATGATCACCGAGCCCATCGAGGGGGTCCATCCGGGCCTGCCCACCCTGCGCGATCCGGATCGGCTGACCTACTACAAGGAAGAGGTGGGCGGCCTGGTGATGGGCGGTTACGAGCCGAATCCCCTGCCCTGGGCCGAGGAAGGGGTGCCGGAGGA
>JALSRW010000503.1 GCA_026984595.1 Alphaproteobacteria bacterium | reverse complement strand
GATGCGCACCTGCAACTCGGCGGCCGAGCGGCTCGAGGGGCTGAGCCGGCGCATCTCGCGGGCCGCCGATCTGGTGCGCACCCGGGTCGATCTCGAGCTGCAGGAACAGAACCGGGCGCTGCTCGCCTCCATGGAGCGGCGCGCGGCCCTCCAACTGCGTCTGCAGCAGACCGTGGAAGGGCTTTCGGTGGTGGTGCTGAGCTACTATCTCGTGGGACTCGCCGCCTATTTCATCAAGGGGGTGGGGCCGTGGTTCGGCCTCACCGGCAAGGCCCAGGCGCCGCTGGTGGCGGCGCTGGTACCGCTGGCCGTGGGGGCGGTCTGGCTGGGGCTGCGACGCCTGCGTCGGCGCCTGCACGTCTAGGAGCGCAACCGTCAGATTAGGATCGCGGCCATATTCTGCGACAATCTGTCACCAAGTGTGGCGCTCGCGAGGCCGGTATCACTTGACTCACATCAAGGCGAGCCGGGGTGGGTCGCGCCGCGGCGGCGACGGCGCCCTCGTAGGGATCTGTGACGGCACGCTGGAGGGTATCGGCCGATGAAGTGGTGGAAATGGGCGGCCCTGGCGGGGTTCGTGGCGAGCTTTGCCGGACCGGCATGGGCGGACGGACACGGCGGACAGCCGGTGCCTTGGCAGCTCAACCTGCAGAAGGCGGTGACGCCGATCATGGAGCGGGTGGCGAACTTCCACAGCCTGCTGCTGATCATCATCACCCTCATCTGCATCTTCGTCTTCGCCCTGATCGGCTACGTACTCTACCGCTTCCGCGAGGACCGCAACCCGGTCCCCTCGCGTCGCTCGCATCACACGCTCCTGGAGGTGATCTGGACGGCGGTCCCGGTCCTGATCCTGGTGATCATCGCGGTCCCCTCCTTCAAGCTGCTCTACTACATGGACGTGGTTCCGGAGACCGAGTTCCGGATCAAGGCGATCGGCAACCAGTGGTACTGGACCTACGAGTATCCCGATCAGGGCAATTTCACCTTCGACGCTCTGATAAAGCCCGACGACGAGCTGGAGAACGGCGAGCCGCGGCTGCTGGCCACCGACAACCAGGTGGTGGTCCCGGTGAACACCAAGATCCGCCTCCAGGTGACCGCTTCCGACGTTCTCCATTCCTGGGCGGTGCCGGCCTTCGGCATCAAGATCGACGCCATTCCGGGACGTCTCAACGAGGCTTGGTTCGAGGCCAAGGAGACGGGCGTCTTCTACGGCCAGTGCTCGGAGCTCTGCGGGCGTGGGCACGGCTTCATGCCGATCGCCGTCAAGGTCGTCACCAAGGAGGAGTTCGCGGCCTGGGTCGAGAAGGCCCGGGAGGAATTCGCGAAGGTCGACGATCCCTCGGTGACCGTCGCCGAACTCGACAGGGTCGCGCAGTAAGGACATCCGGGCAGGGACAGAAGAACGATGGCACAGGAAGCAGCACACGACCACGAGCACGCCATTCCCCGCGGCTGGAAGCGTTGGGCGTTCTCGACCAACCACAAGGACATCGGCACCATGTATCTGGTGCTGGCCTTCATCGGCGCCATGCTCGGGCTGGTGATGTCCGTCCTGTTCCGGTCCGAGCTGGCGGCGCCGGGCCTGCAGATCTTCGGTAACACGCAGATGTTCAATGTGCTGGTCACCGCGCACGGCCTGATCATGGTGTTCTTCTTCGTCATGCCGGCGCTGATCGGGGGCTTCGGCAACTGGATGGTGCCGCTGATGATCGGGGCCCCGGACATGGCCTTCCCGCGCATGAACAACATCAGCTTCTGGCTGCTGGTGCCGGCGCTGCTGTTGCTCCTGGGCTCGGCTTTCGTTGGTGATGGAGCCGGCACCGGCTGGACCATCTATCCGCCGCTTTCGAGTGCGATCGGCCATCCCGGCCCCTCGGTCGACATGGCCATCTTCAGCCTGCATCTGGCGGGTGCCAGCTCGCTGCTGGGTGCCATCAACTTCATCACCACCATCTTCAATATGCGTGCGCCGGGCATGACCCTGCACAAGATGCCGCTGTTCGCCTGGTCGATCCTGGTCACCGCCTTCCTCCTGCTGCTGGCGGTGCCGGTACTGGCGGGCGCCATCACCATGCTGCTCACCGACCGCAATTTCGGCACCTCCTTCTTCGATCCGGCCGGCGGCGGCGACCCGGTGCTGTTCCAGCATCTCTTCTGGTTCTTCGGTCACCCCGAAGTGTACATCATGATCCTGCCTTCCTTCGGGATCATCAGCCACGTCGTCTCGACCTTCTCCAGAAAGCCGATCTTCGGCTATCTCGGCATGGCCTACGCGATGGTGGCGATCGGGTTCATCGGTTTCATCGTCTGGGCGCATCACATGTACACGGTGGGCATGAACGTAGATGTGAAGGCCTACTTCACCGCCGCCACGATGGTCATCGCCGTGCCCACCGGCATCAAGATCTTCAGCTGGATCGCCACCATGTGGGGCGGCTCCATCCGCCTGACCACGCCGATGCTGTTCGCCATCGGCATGATCATCCTGTTCACCCTGGGCGGCGTGACCGGTGTGGTGCTGGCCAATGCCGGCATGGATTCGGTGGTCCACGACACCTACTATGTGGTCGCCCATTTCCACTACACGCTGTCGATGGGCGCGCTGTTCGGGATCTTCGCCGGCTACTACTACTGGATCGGCAAGATGAGCGGTCGCCAGTACGACGAGCGGCTGGGCAAACTCCACTTCTGGCTCACCTTCATCGCCGTCAATCTGACGTTCTTTCCCATGCACTTCTCGGGGCTCGCCGGCATGCCCCGCCGCATCCCCGACTACCCCGACGCGTTCTGGGGCTGGAACCTGATTTCCTCGCTCGGCGCCTTCCTCGGTGCGCTCAGTGCGCTGCTGTTCATCTACATCGCCTGGAAGACGTTCCGCAGCGGCGAGAAGTGCCCCGCCAACCCCTGGGGCGAGGGCGCCACGACCCTCGAATGGACGGTGAGCTCGCCGCCGCCCTTCCATACCTTCGAGAAGCTGCCGGAGGTGCGCTGACGCATGGCGACGACGGCGGGGGCCCGGAGGATGCGGCAGGGCATCGGGGCGATGGAAGGAGGCGCCGAGGGGGTGGCCACGCCCCTCGACTACTGGCGCCTCCTCAAGCCCAATGTCATGCAGCTCGTGGTCTTCACCGGGGCCGTCGGGCTCTACCTGGCTCCCGGTGCCGTCCACCCGCTCCTGGCCTTCGTCGCCATTCTTTCGATCGCGCTCGGGGCCGGCGCCTGCGCCGCCATCAACAACGCCTACGATGCCGACATCGACCGGGAGATGCGGCGCACCCGCAGGCGTCCCACCGCCAGCGGCCGGATCGCGCCGGCCGAGGCGCTCGGCGTCGGTATCACCCTCGGCCTGATCGCGGTGCTGCTGATGGGGCTCGCCCTCAACTGGCTGGCCGCGAGCCTTCTGGCCTTCACTATCCTCTTCTACGTGCTGGTCTACACCCTGCTGCTGAAGCGGCGCACTCCGCAGAACATCGTCATCGGCGGGATCGCCGGGGCGCTGCCGCCGGTGGTCGGCTGGGCGGCGGTCGCCGGCGATGTGGGAATCATGCCGCTGCTGCTGTTCCTGGTGATCTTCCTGTGGACACCGCCGCATTTCTGGTCGTTGGCGCTCTATCGTAACGCCGACTACGCGCGGGTCGGGGTGCCCATGCTGCCGGTAGTGGCGGGGCGAAGGGCGACGTTGCGGCACATCTTCGCCTATGCGCTCCTGGTATCGCTCGCGGGCTTGCTGCCTGCGGTGATCGGCAGTGCCGGCTGGCTCTACGGGCTGACCGCTGCGGCGGCCGGGGCCACGTTCACCGCCATCGCCTGGCATTTGCTGCGCAGCGACAGCGACCGCGTCGCCATGCGCAGCTTCCGGGTTTCCATCGTCTATCTGTTCGTGATCTTTCTCGGTCTGGTGGTGGACTATGCTTTCCTCCGTGCCCTCGAAGGCTGAGCGAATGCCGCTCGACGATCGGGAATTCCGGCGCCGCCAGCGCGCCAAGAATCTGCTCGTGGGCGGATTGCTGCTGGCGCTGGCGCTGCTGTTCTATCTGGTCACCCTGGTTCGTCTCGGAGGGATCTGATGGCCGGCCGGGGCACACGGCGGACGGCCTTCGCTCTGGTCGCGGTGATCCTCGCCATGACCGGCCTCACCGCGGCTTCGGTTCCGCTCTACCGGCTGTTCTGCCAGGTCACCGGCTACGGCGGCACCACCGACGTCGCCGAGGCCGTGCCCGAGCAGGCCTCGGATGTCTTCGTCGAGGTGAGCTTCAACACCGATGTGGACAGGAAGCTGCCCTGGCGCTTCCGGCCGTTGCAGAAGAGCGTTCGCGTGCGGATCGGGGAACCGGCCCTGGCGGTGTTCGAGGCCGTCAATCTCGGCGACCGCACGCTGGTCGGCCAGGCCGTCTACAACGTCACGCCGTTCAAGGTCGGAAGCTATTTCTACAAGGTGCAGTGCTTCTGCTTCGACGAGCAGAAGCTGGCACCGGGAGAGCGGGCCGAGATGCCGGTATCCTTCTACATCGACCCCGAGATGCTGGAGGATCCGACCGCCGAGGAGGTGCGGCAGATCACCCTCTCCTATACCTTCTTTCTGAACGAGGAAGCCACCGCCGCGTTGGCCGCCGAGCCGGCTGCCGGCGCGGTCGGCGATTCCTGAGCGGAACCGCGGGGAAGGAGCCTAGAACATGGCGTCAGGAGCAGAGGCAGCCGCCCACCAGCAGGAACATCCTTATCATCTCGTCGAGCCCAGCCCCTGGCCCATCACCGGGAGTTTCGCCGCCCTCCTGCTGACCGGCGGCGCGGTGATGTGGATGCACGAGATCGGCCCCGGCAAATGGATCACGCTGCTCGGGCTCCTCGGCGTTCTCGTCACCATGTGGGGCTGGTGGCGCGACGTCATCCACGAGGCCCGCGAAGGCTACCATACCGAGGTGGTGGCCCGTGGCCTGCGCCTCGGCATGGCCCTGTTCATCACCTCCGAGGTGCTGTTCTTCGCGGCCTTCTTCTGGGCCTTCTTCTGGGGCGCCCTGGTACCGCCCGAGCTGGTCGCCGTGTCCTGGCCGCCGGAAGGGGTGGAGCCGATCCCCACATGGGAGATCCCCTTCCTCAACACCCTCATCCTGCTGACCTCCGGGGCCACCGTCACCTGGGCCCATCATGCCATCAAGCAGAACGACAATCAGACCGCCTTCAAGGCGCTGTTGCTGACCGTGCTGCTGGGGCTCACCTTCACCTTTCTGCAGGGGTACGAGTATTACCAGGCCATCGTCCACGAGGGCTTCACCCTGCAGGACGGCATCTTCGGCTCGGCCTTCTACATGGCCACCGGCTTTCACGGCTTCCATGTGCAAGTCGGTACCATCTTCCTGATCGTCTGCATGATCCGTGCCTGGAAGGGAGATTTCACCCCCGAACGGCATGTGGGTTTCGAGGCCGCCGCCTGGTACTGGCATTTCGTCGACGCCGTCTGGCTGTTCCTGTTCACCTTCGTCTACTGGTGGGGCGGCAGTCTCGAATTCACCGTCACTCCGGTCCAATAGGGTGGCAACGGTCTCGCCGGTCACCGCCGCCCTTTCCGGCCGCTGCCCGCGCTGCGGGCAGGGCCGGCTGTTCCGCGGCTTTCTGGCAGTGGCGCCCCGCTGCGAAGTCTGCGGTCTCGATCTCTCCGCCGAGGACAGCGGCGACGGTCCGGTGGCCCTGATCATCCTGCTGGTGGGCTTCCTCGTGGTTGGCGCCGCACTGATCGTCGAAGTCCGGTACGGCTGGCCGGTCTGGCTGCATCTCCTCGTCTGGCTGCCGCTGGCGGCGGCCGGCTGCCTGGCGTTGATGCGGCCCTTGAAGGCGATCGCGATCGGCCTCCAGTTCAAGCATCGGGCGCGCGATTTCGATCATGCCGGCTGAAGGGCGGAGGTTCCGCCCGGGCATCGCCGCCAGCCTCGCCACCGCGCTGGCCTTTCTGCTGCTGCTCGGTCTCGGCATCTGGCAGGTCCAGCGCCTCCTGTGGAAGCAGGATCTCATCGCCCGCATCGAGGCCGGGCTGCAGGCACCGCCGCTGGCCCTCGATTCCCTGCCCGCGGACGGCCGGGAACTCGATTATCGGCGGGTACGGCTCACCGGCGAGCTGCTGGCCACCCACAATCTGGCCTATGGTGCGCTGACCGTGGACGGGCGCCTCGGCGCCTCTCTGCTCACCCCCCTGCGTCTGGAGGATGGGACGATACTCCTGGTGGACCGCGGCTGGCTGCCCGAGGAGACGCTGCCGCCCGACGAGCCGGCGCCCCTCGCCCGCCCGCTGCGCGCCCGCATCGAGGGGGTGCTGCGGTTCATCGGCGATGCGCGCCAGCGCATGTTCGTGCCCGACAACGATCTCACCGCCCGCCGCTTCTACTGGCTCGACCACCGCGCCATCGCGCGGCTGGTGCAGGCGCCGATCTCCCCTTTCCTGCTGCGCGCCCAGAAGGCACAGCCGCCGGAGGTGCTGGCGAGAGTGCTGCCGGTGCGGGCCGAGCTGCCCAACCGCCATCTCGGCTATGCCGTCACCTGGTTCGGACTGGCGGCTTCGCTGCTGGTGATCTATGTGGTCTTCGGCTTCCGGCGCGGCGCCGAACGCCGCGACCGGTCCGCGAGCGAAAGATAGGGATACCGAGGTGCGTGCCCTGCGACTGACCGCCGGACTGGCGGCTCTGCTGACCTTCGCCCTGATCATTCTGGGTGCCTCCGTGCGGGCGACGAACTCCGGCCTTTCCTGCCCGGACTGGCCGACCTGCTACGGAAACTGGCTGCCGCTGCCCGGCGACATTCCCGCCGATGCCGGCTATGCCTACTATCAGGTGATGCTGGAATGGGTGCATCGCCTGATCGCCGGTGTCATCCTCGGGCCGCTGGTGCTGGTCGTCGCCTGGCTCGCCCTGCGCTACCGTGAGGAACGGCCCGGTCTCGGCGCCGGTGCCGCCCTGCTGGTCGTGCTACTGGTGATCCAGGCCGGGCTCGGCGGAGTCACCGTGCTCGACCAGAACAGCCCCTGGTCGGTGGCGCTGCATCTGGGCACCGCCCTTCTGGTTCTGAGCATGACCCTGTTTCTCGCCGCCCGTGCCGGAAGCTCGGCGCCAGCCGTCGATGCCGGCTTCCGGGGATTGGCGGCATTCGCCTGGCTCGCCACCTTCGCCACCATCGTCGCGGCGGCGATGATGGCCAAGATGGGCGCTTCGCTGGCCTGCGCCACCTGGCCGCTCTGCGACGGCGCCCTCCTCCCCGACCTCTCCGATCCCATGGTCCTCGTCAATTGGGTGCACCGGCTGCTGGCAGCGCTGGCGATTCTCGCCATTCTCCTGCTCTATCTGCGCGGCCGTCGTATCGGCGGTGCCTTCCGCGGGCTCGGCATGGGCGCCTTGCTGCTGGTGCTGCTGGCCGCATTGCTGGCCGCCCATGGCATCGCCAGTTTCTGGCCGCTCTGGGTGGCGGTGACCCATCAGGCGATCGCCATCCTGGCGTTCATGCATGTCACCATGATCCTGTGGAAGACCTGGCCGGTCACGGAGGCCGCCGCTTCGCGGCCGCAGATGGCATGAGCGACTCGCTGGCCGCGCTCGAAGCCCGGTTCCGCCGTCTGCACGGGATCGAGGGCGCACTCGCCATCCTGACCTGGGATCAGGCCGTATGGATGCCACCCGGCGGGGCCGCCGCGCGCGGCCTGCAGGTGGCCACCCTGCGGCGCCTCGCCCACGACCTTCTCACGGCGGAGGAGCTCGGGGAGCGGCTCGAGGAAGCGGCGGCATCGCCCATCGAGGATCCCTGGCGGCGGGCCAATCTGCGCGAGATGCGGCGGCTCCGGGCGCTGGCGGCGGCGGTCGATCCGGCCCTCGTCGAGGCCGCTGCGCGGGCCACCACCCGGGCCGAACTGGTCTGGCGCGAGGCCCGCGAGCGCAGCGATTTCGCCATGTTGCGGCCGCATCTCGAGGAGGTGCTGGCGCTGGAGCGCGAGCGTGCCCGCCAGCTCGGAGCGGCCCTCGATCTCGCCCCCTACGACGCTCTGCTCGGAACCTATCAGCCGGGGCTTCGCGATGCCGATCTGGGCCGTCTGCTGGCCCCGCTCGAGCGCCATCTCCCCCATCTCGTCGATACCGTGCTGGCCCGCCAGAAGACCCCGCAGCGGCCGCGCGGCCCCTTCCCCAAGGCGGCCCAGAAGGAGCTCGCCGAGCGGCTGATGGCGCGGCTGGGCTTCGACTTCACCCACGGACGGCTGGACGAGAGCACCCATCCCTTCTGCGGCGGTACCCCGACCGACATCCGTCTCACCACCCGCTACGACGAGGCCGATGCGGTGACCGGGCTGATGGGGGTGCTGCACGAGACGGGCCACGCCCTCTACGAAGCCGGCCTGCCGCGCGACTGGCTCGACCAGCCGGTGGGGGCGGCCCGCGGCATGGCCGTGCACGAGAGCCAGTCCCTGCTGATCGAGATGCAGGTCTGCCGCTCGCCTGCCTTCCTGAGCTTCCTGTCGGGCGAGTTCGAGCAGGCCTTCGGCGGCGATCCGGCCTTCACTCCGGACAATCTGGTGCGCCTCTACAATCGGGTGGAACGCAGCTTCATCCGGGTCGAT
>JALSRW010000502.1 GCA_026984595.1 Alphaproteobacteria bacterium | reverse complement strand
CAGATGGCCCCGCCCGGGATCGATCTCCGGCACCGTCTCGCGGGTGAAGGGCAGCAGCAGCGAATCGCGCCCGCCATGGCCGATCTCGAGGAGCGGCCCGGCGCCATAATCGTGCACCGCCAGCACCTCGCCCAGCCACTCGCCGGCCCGGTCGATGGCCCGCAGGCCGACCAGATCCTCGTGGTAGTATTCGTCTTCTCCGGGCGGCGGCAGGGCGCTTCGCGGCACGTACAGCTTCTGCCCGCGCAGGGCTTCGGCGGCATCGCGGTCGGGGATTCCCTCGGCCGCCACGATCACTCCGCCGCGCCAGCTCCCGATCACCCGCGGGCGCAGCATCTCGCGGCCCCGGGCGTCGAGCAGGGGACCGTAGCGGGCCACGTTCCCGGGCCGCTCGGTGAAGCAGCGCAGCTTGAGCGCCCCGCGCACGCCGTGGGCGCCCGCCACCTGGGCGACACAGACGAGGCGTTCGCGGATCGCGGACATGCCGATGTTTCCCTACCCCGGTTCCGGCTCAGGCCTCGGCCGCCTCCGCCGCCTGCTTCTGTTTCTTGGCGGCGATTTCCTGGGCACGCTTGCCGGTCCCGCGGTAGCGGGTAGCACCGGGGACGATCCCCGCCTTGTCGAGAAAGCGGGCGACCCGGTCCGAATACTGCGCACCGACCGACAGCCAGTGGCGGATACGCTCTTCGTCGAGGGTCACCCGCTCGGGATGATCGTCGGGCAGCAGTGGATTGTAGGTCCCCAGCTTCTCGATGAAGCGGCCGTCGCGCGGGCTGCGCGAGTCGGCGGCGACGATGCGGTAGAAGGGGCGCTTCTTGGTGCCCCCTCGGGCGAGACGGATGCGTACGGCCATCGCTGGAAACTCCTCGTCCTCTGTCGTGATCGGTTCAGTGCGGCAGCATGCCGGGCGGCATTCCCCGGCCCAGCAGATTCTGGATGCCGCCCGCCTTCTTGGCGCGTTTGAGCATGTCCTGCATCTGCCGGTGCTGTTTCAGGAGCTTGTTGACATCATGCACATTGGTGCCGGAGCCGCGGGCGATGCGGCGCTTGCGCGAGGCGTGGATGATCTCCGGGCGCCGGCGCTCCTGGGGGGTCATGGAATCGATGATGGCGCACTGGCGCACGATCATCTTCTCGTCGACATTGGCCTTGGCGAGCTGCTGCTTCATCTTGGCGATGCCGGGGAGCTGGGAGAGGATGCCGCGCATCCCGCCCATCTTGCGCATCTGCTGGAGCTGCTTCTGCAGATCGTTGAGATCGAAGCGGCCCTTGGCCATCCGTTTGGCCATCCGCTCCGCCTCGTCGCGGTCCACCGTCTCGGCGACCTTCTCCACCAGCGACACGACATCGCCCATGTCCAGGATGCGCGAGGCCATACGCTCGGGATGGAAGGCATCCAGGGCATCGAGCTTCTCGCCGGTACCGACGAACTTGATCGGCTGGCCGGTGACCGCGCGCATGGACAGCGCGGCACCACCGCGGGCATCACCGTCCATGCGGGTCAGCACGATGCCGCTTGTGCCGATGCGCTCGTTGAACTGGCGGGCCACATTGACCGCGTCCTGGCCGGTCAGGGCATCGGCCACCAGCAGGGTCTCGGCCGGGCGCGCCAGATCGCGCACCGCCTCGAGCTCGCCCATCAGCGTCTCGTCGATATGCAGCCGGCCGGCGGTATCCAGAATCACGACATCGAAGCCCTCGCGCCGAGCGGTATCGAGGGCGCGGCGGGTGATCGCCAGCGGATCCTCTCCGGCGACGATCGGCAGACAGGCGATGCCCGCCTGGCGGGCCAATGTCGCGAGCTGCTCCTGAGCGGCCGGTCGCTGCACGTCG
>JALSRW010000501.1 GCA_026984595.1 Alphaproteobacteria bacterium | reverse complement strand
GCCGTCCAAGGAAAGGAGCGGCCGCCCGTCGAAGCGGATGTCGATCTTCGTCACATAGTCGGGCGGAATCCAGTTGCGGGTGAGCTGGTCGATCTGCAGCCCGGTATAGTTGGGATGGCCGATCTTGAGCTTGGCCCGCAGCGGCGTCCCCGCCTCGAAGGAAGTGAGCGGCCGGAACTTCATCTTTCCCAGCCGGGCCATGGCCATCTCCTTGTCCTTGAGGCCCGGAGCCGAGCAGCCGCCCGCCGCCTTGACGAAGCGGTCGACCATCAGGAGCCGGCCGTTCGCGGTCTCGGCGATGATCCGGACGGGCGTGTAGGCATTGACCCGTACCCGCGTCTCCAGCCGGCTGATCGCGAATTCCGGAGAAAGCTGAAACACCGCGGCGACCGGCGCCGGGTTGTTCTCGATCACCAGCCACAGCTTGCGGATCGGATCGGCCGGGCTCTGCCCGGTCGGCAGCAGGGTGACGGCGATCGGCACCATGGCCGCGTCCAGGGCCCGCTTGGGAGCTTCCAGGGCGAGCCGGGCGCTGCCGTCGGCGATGGCGCGTCCCTCGAACAGCATCTCGCGAATGGTCGGCCAGTTGCCGTCCTCGGCAGCATGTGCGGCACCGAAAGATCCGATCGCCAGGAACAGCCCGAGCCAGAACCGTGCCACCGAACGTTCCGTCCTGCCCATATCCGTCACTCCCACTCCAGCTCGGTATACGCCGCCACCACATTGCGCCCGTGATTGGGTTCGATCAACCGCCAGCGCGCCGGATCGGGCGCCGGCACGGCCTCCACCGCCTGCGCCAGCGACAGCCCCCGGTCCAGAGCCTCGCGCACGGAAACGCGCAAGCCTTCGAGATAAGCGCGTTCCGGCGCCAGCGCGTCCGGCCATGCGGCGGAAGCCGGTCCGTGTCCGGGAACCACCCGCGCGGCCGGCAGGGCGGCCAGCTCGTCGAGCACCTCGAGCCAGCCCACGAGGCTGCCATCGACCACCGGCAGCCGCCCCACGAAGAGCAGATCCCCGGCGAACAGCGTCCCGGTGCGGCGGTCGCGCACGGTCAGATCGTTGTCGGTATGGGCGGTGGGCCAGGCCCGGAGCTCGAGCCTGCGGCCGCCGAGATCCAGTTCACGCACCGCCCCGACGGCCACCGTGACATCGATCCCGGGCAGCTCGGTCCCCGCCAGCGCCGGACCCAGCAGTACCTTCATGTTGGCGAGATAACTCGGCCCCCGCTCGGCGATCGCCCGCGGCAGCAGGGCGTGCCCCAGGAATTCGGCATCGCCGCCGGTGAAGGGAGCGCTGCCGAGCATGTGGTCGGGATGAACATGGGTGAGGATGACATAGCGGATCGGGCGGTCGGTGATGCTGCGCACCGTCTCCAGCCAGTCCCGGCCCTCGAGGGCGCTGCCGCCGGTGTCGATCACCGCCACCGCGTCCGCGCCGACGACGAAGCCGAGATTGGCGATACCGCCCCGGTTCTCGGGCGTGAAATCCTCCTCGCGGCCGACATGCACGAACACGCCGGGCGCAACTTCCTCGACCGGCAGCGGCGCGGCCTCGATGCCGGCAGCGGCCAAGACGAGGAAGCCTGCCAGCAGCGAGGCGGACATGCGCGCGCATGCCCGCCTTCCCGCTTCACACACCAGGCTTGCCCTTCTCTCCGGGCGCCGGAGCCGGCGGCAGGCCGGGCGCTGCCCGCGGCGCCGGCACGGGGTCGGCCGGCGGCGCCGGTTCCTGCGCCCGCATCGCCGACTGCAGGCTGTCCTCGACCAGCCCCTTCAGGAAGCCGTATTCGCTGCGCAGGACGCGCACCCCGTCGGCCAGCAGCTCGTAGGTCTCG
>JALSRW010000500.1 GCA_026984595.1 Alphaproteobacteria bacterium | reverse complement strand
GTAGGTCTTGAAAGAGGCGTCCGACCAGTTGCGCTGGTCCTCCATCTCGAACACCTCGCCGGCAAAGCGGCATTCGAGCTCGACGCCGGGCGCCGGAGCGTGGCGGATCGCCCGGATGTCGAAGAAGGGCTGCCCGGGCGCGATGTGACGCGGAAAGCTGCGCCGCTCGATGCTGCCGTCGGAATGGGTGATTTCGGCTCTGGCGCCGGCCACCCCCTCGATGGGATGGAGGAGCACGAAGCCGGTGCGGTTGGTGGCGAAATCGCTGGCCGCGGTGGCCGTGGCCGAGCAGCGGAGACGCCCCGCAGCCTCCGCCTCGATCTCCAGCCGGTAGGAAAGGCCTCCGCCTTCGATGGTCGCTTCGAACTCCAGTCGCAGCCGGTCCCCTTCCCGCTCGCGCCGGTGCCCGGTGATGGTGACCGGATAGGTACCCCAGTTCTCGTCCCGGACCACGAAATCGATGCCGCGCACCACCTCCCGGCCGTGCCAGCAGAGACCGCGCAAGGCATGCCCGGCGAGACGGAAGGAGAGGGGGCCGACGGCCATGTTCTCCGAGGCCACCGGCGGTTCTTCCGTGCCGTAGAGCAGAATCGCCCGCGGGAGCTGCCCGCCAGCGGAAGATGCCATCCCCGATCTCCGACTTCGGTCGGTTGTCTACTGATTATACCAGCTCGCGACGACCGGCAAGACGGGCCGTCCGTCCCGACCGCGCGGCTCAGACGGCGGCGCTCTCGCGTTCCTCGAAATGGCGGTAGAGGGCGTTGGCCCGCATCAGATGGGCGTGCATGGCGGCGGCCGCCCGTTCGCCATCGCCGGCGGCGATGGCATCCAGGATCGCGCGATGCTCCTCGAGGGTCAGGAATTCGGCGCCGCGCACCCGTACCAGCCGCAGATGATAGCGCGACAGCCAGCCGAATACCGCCTCGACCACCGCCGGGAAGATCGGGTTGCCGGAAATGGCCGCGATCTCGCGATGCAGCGCACCGTCGAGGGCGAGGAACCGCTCCGGTTCGTCACGGGCCTCTTCCTGCGCGCGCAGGATCTCGTAGAGCGCGGCGAGCCGGGCGTCGCTGCGGCGGGCCGCGGCGATGCGCGCGGTCTCCTTTTCGAAGGTCGCGCGCACCTCCTTGAGATGTTCGAGACTGGCCGGCGAATGGGCCAGCAGATGGCGCATGGTCTCGCCCACCTGCTCCATCGCCTGCTGGATCGAGGGAGCGGCGATGCGGGCCCGTTCGCCATGGCGGATCTCCACGAGCCCCATGCGCTCCAGACGCTGCATGGCCTCGCGGATGGCGGGCCGTCCGACCCCGTAGCGGGCCATCAGCTCGCGTTCGGAAGGCAGCGGATCGCCGGGCCGCAGCCCTTCACTGCGAATGCGGGCGAGCAGCCGCTCCTCGACCTCGTCGGCGAGCTTGCGTCTGCGGATCGCGGTTCGCGTCTTTCGCTCCATCCCGTTTCCCGCCGCTGTTGCCGGCGGAACTATAGCGTCGGGGACCCGGGGCGACGAGAGGGAGGCCCAATCGCGATCGACGGTCCGCCCCTTTCGCCCCCGCGAGCTTGACGCCGGCGATGCCGTCTCCTAGCGGTGATCTCCCGATCGATCGGGATCCGGGGAGGCAGCGGGCATCGCATGGAACCGGACGGCATCCGGCCGCGCGCCAATGTCAGCCTCGAGCGGCGCGCCTGGCAGATCCGCCGCCACGCCCTGCGCATGGCTGCGGTGCAGGGGCAGGGCTACATCGGCCAGGCGCTGGGAGTGGCCGATGTGCTGGCGGTGGCCTGGTTCCACGCGCTCCGCTACCGTCCGGACGATCCCGCCTGGGAGGGGCGCGACCG
>JALSRW010000499.1 GCA_026984595.1 Alphaproteobacteria bacterium | reverse complement strand
CCGGCACCCCGTGGCGGCGGCGCGCCCAGAGCGCCACCAGCAGGCCCTCGACATGATGGGCGTGCACCAGATCGAAGGGGGCGGTCCCGAGCCGCCGGGCGAGATCGGCGGCGAGGCGCGGATCGAGCAGGATCTTGCGCAGATTGGGTCCGGGCGCCATCGCTTGCCGGCGCGGCGCACGGCCGCCGCGGTGGACAGCGAAGGGCAGCTCGTCGGGATCGCCGATATCGTAGGCGAAAACCTCGACATGATGGCCGCGCACGGTCAGGGTTTCGGCAAGCCGCTGGATGCGCAGCGGCGTGCCACGTCGGGCCGGAAAGGGACATGCGGCAACCATCGCGATCCGCAGCCCGTCCGCGGCCGCGTAGGGTTGGTCAGCCCGCCCCGCCATGTGCGTGTTCCCTGCTCCGTGCATGTTTTGTGATTCTTATCCCTTGGATCGCGCACCTGCAACTGTGCCGCGATCCAAGATATGGGTGTTTCTAACCGTATTCATACCTCCCTATGGCCTGCTGCGAGATGGTGTTGCTCGGGCGCACCCGAAGCGTCCGCAGCAATTGCCTGCCGCCCTTCAGAAACCGAGCAGGCGGGGCAGGGTGAGGGCGATGCCCGGAAACAGGACGAGCAGCAGCAGCCGCAGGATGTCGGCGACCAGAAAGGGCGGCAGACCGCGGACGATGGTCTCCAGCGGGAGGTCCGGCACGGTACCCTGGATGACGAACAGGTTCATGCCCACGGGCGGGGTGATCAGGCCGAGCTCGGCGACGGTGACCACGATCACCCCGAACCAGACCGGATCGTAGCCGAGCGCGGTGACCACCGGGTAGACGAAGGGCACGGTCAGCAGGATCATGCTGAGGCTGTCCATGAAGCAGCCGAGGATGATGTAGAACAGCAGCAGCGCCAGCATCACCGCCAGCGGCGGCAGGCCGCCGGCCTCGATCCAACCGACCAGAGCCCGGGGCAGATCGCTGGTCTCGACGAAGTAGTTGAAGACCGCGGCCCCCACCAGAATGAGGAAGATCATGCCGGTGATGCGGGCGGTTTCGAAGATGCAGTCGCGCAGCACCCGGGCCGAGAGCTGGCGCCGCGTCCAAGCCAGCAGCACCGCCCCGGCGGCCCCCACCGCCGCCGCTTCGGTGGGCGAGAACAGACCGGCATAGATGCCGCCGATCACCACCAGGAACAGCAATGCCACGGGCCAGATCTCGCGCAGGGTGGCGAGCCGCGTCGGCCAATCCGCCGCCCGCCCGGGTGGAGCCAGCGCCGGAGACCGCCACAGGACGAGGCGCACCCCCAGCATGTAGAGGGCGGTGGCCAGCAGCCCCGGGAGGATGGCGGCGGCGAACAGCGCCCCGATCGACTGCTGGGTCAGCAGCCCGTAGATGACCAGCAGGATCGAGGGTGGGATCAGCACGCCGAGGGTGCCGCCGGCGGCGATCGCCGCCGCCGCCAGACCCGGGTCGTAGCCGCGTCTGCGCATCTCCGGATAGGCGACGCGACACATGGTGGCGGCGGTCGCGAGGGAGCTGCCGCAGATCGATCCGAACCCGGCACAGGCGCCGATGCTGGCCATCGCCAGGCCGCCCCGCCAGCCGCCGACGAAGGCGTTGACGCCGTGGAAGAGCGCCGCCGAGAGGCCGGCGTGGGCGGCGAACACGCCCATCGCCACGAACAGCGGCACCACCGACAGGGAATAGGGAAAGACCGCCTCGAAGGGGGCGGAGCTCATCACGAACCCCACCGCGAACCAGCCGTTGGTGATGCCGAAGCCCGCGGCCCCCACCAGACCCATGGCGATGGCCACCGGCACCCGCAGGAAGATCAGCAGAATGGCG
>JALSRW010000498.1 GCA_026984595.1 Alphaproteobacteria bacterium | reverse complement strand
CGCGGGCAGGCGCAGCCAGGATTGCGGCGAGAAGCTCTCCCCGCCTTCCGTGAAACCGCCCCGGAGGCAGAGAATCTCGATGCCGCCTTCGGGAGCGTGGGCGATCCGTGCATTCGGCGCCCATTCCTCGATGCGGACGATCTCGCGCGCATCCTCGTGCAGAAGGGCGGCGCGCACTCCCGGTCGGGCCGGCACCGGCGCCGGCGACAGGGCTCGGCTGTCCCGCACCAGATGGCTGCGGTCCCGCGGATCGAACTGCCACAACTTGACGAAGATCACGCAGCCCGGCTGCGATCCCGGCGTATGGCGGGAGCCCGGCGGGTTCCGCACATAGTGCCCGGCCGGAAAGGCACCCTCCTCGTCCTCGAACACGCCTTCGAGCACCAGATATTCCTCACCGCCGCCGTGGGTATGGGGCGAGAACCGGCTGTTCGGCGCGAAGCGGACGATGGTCGTGGCCCGGGCCAGCTCGCCGCCGATGCGGTCGAGCATCCGCCGCTCGACCCCGGGCACCGGTGAGGGCGTCCAGTCCATCGATCCCGCATGGACCGCGGCGCGACGTCCGAAATCCCCGTTGATCTGCATCGCTGCTTCCCCTCGCGTGACCGTCTCGCGGTCGCATCCTGTTGCCGGGCCGGACCATAGCATGGGGTCGCACCCGCTCCGCTGCAAGCCGGCGCGCCTTCGGCCGGGGCACGTCAATCCAACAGCACGGCACCGAAATTGCGGGATGGATCCAGCTCCGGGGCCAGCCGGCCCGTGGGCTTCGCCGCCTCGCCGCCGGTACGCGGCAGGAAGCGGCCGCTTCCCGGTCTCGCCCGCAGCTCCCCCTTTTCCACGATCACCTCTCCGCGACGCAGCACCATGACGGGCCAGCCGCGCACCTTCCGCCCGGCATAGGGCGTGTAGCCGGCATTGTCGTAGCGCAGCCCCTGCTCGATGGTCACTTCGAGCGCGGGATCCCAGAGCACCAGATCGGCATCGGCGCCGACGGCGACGGTGCCCTTCTTCGGGTGCAGATTGTAGATGCGGGCGGGTGCGGCGGCGGTGAGCTCGACGAAGCGGCAGAGATCCATGCGGCCGGAACTCACCATGGCGTCGAACAGCAGCGGCAGGCGCAGCTCGATGCCCGGCAGGCCGTTGGCGATTTCCTTGAAGCTCGGATTCGGGCCTTTCGCCAGCTTGCCGGTCTCGTCCATGCGATAGGGGGCATGGTCGGAGGAGACGAGCTGCAAGGTGCCGTTCTCGAGCCCCTGCCAGAGCGCTTCGCGATCCCCGGGCTCGCGCAGGGGCGGGCTGCACATCCACATCGCCCCCTCGATGCCCGGGCGATCGAGATCGGCGGCGCCGAGCAGCAGATACTGGGTGCAGGTTTCGGCGAAGATCTTGTGCCCCGCACCGCGGGCGCGGTGGACGATCTCCACCGCTTCGCGGGTGGAGAGATGGAACAGCATGATCGGCTGGTCGAGAAAGGCACTGAAGGCGATCGCCCGGTTCACCGCCTCCGCCTCGCCGTAGCGGGGATGGCTCACCGCATGATAGCGTGGTGCCGTGTAGCCACGCTCCAGCAGGCGGCGGCTCGTCCAGGCGATCATGCCGTGATTTTCGGCATGCATGCAGACCATGCAGCCGTGCCGGCGGGCCGCCCACATGACGTCCAGCAGCCGGTCGTCCTCCACCCGCAGCCGATCATAGGTCATGAAGAGCTTGAGCGAGCTGTGGCCGGCCCGCACCAGCGGCGGCAGCTCCTGCTCCAGGATCTGTGGCCGGGGGTCGGTCACGATCACGTGAAATGCATAGTCGACGATGGCCCCCCGCTCGGCCGCCTCGTGATATTCGGAGACCACCTTTTCGAGGCTCATGCCTCGATGCTGGGCGGCGAAGGGGATCACCGTGGTGGTGCCGCCATGGGCCGCGGCCCGGGTGGCGCTCTCGAAGCTGTCGGCGTTCCTGAGGCCCGTGGCGGCGAGTTGTTCGATGTGACAATGCGCATCGACACCCCCCGGCGTGACGATGTATCCGCTGGCCTCGATCTCGCGGCGGCCGGAGGGCAGTGCACGGCCGATGGCGGCGATGGTCTCGCCGCGGATGGCGAGATCGGCGGTGACGAGATCGCTGGCGGTGGCGATCCGCGCACCGCGGATCACGAGGTCGAATGGAGGCATGGAACCGGTCCCGGAACTGGCGTGCCCGATGGAGACAGATAGCGCAGGCGGGATGGCGTTCGCCAGAGCTTCGGCGGATCGGCCGCGCCAAGGGGTACGTGCCGGACTGCGCCACGCCTCTTGTTCCGTCGCGTTCTGCATCCATCGTTCTGCATCCACAAGGTGGTATATGAAGAGGTTCGCGGTACAGCATTTCCGGACAACAGCCATGAAGATTTTCACCGATCCCGAGCAATTCGCTCTCCTCCTCCCCGCCTGGGGTTCGTTGCTCGCAGTCGATGTCAGCAAGCGGCGTCTGGGCCTCGCCGGCACCGATCCCGGGCGACGGCTGGTCACACCTCTCACCACGTTGTGCCGCGGTCGCTGGGAGGCGGACATGGAGCGGCTGAAACTGGTCGTGCGCCGACGCGAGGTGGTCGGCTTCGTGGTCGGTTGGCCGCTCAACATGGACGGCGGCGAAGGGGTGCAGGCGGAGCGTGCCCGCGCCTTCGCCACCGGCCTCAAGGAGGCCTTCGGCCTGCCGGTGCTGCTGCAGGACGAGCGCCTGACGACCTTCGCGGTGGAGGAGGCCATTCGCGAGGGCCGTCTACCGAAGCCCAAACGGCGCTCGGCACCGCTCGACCATTACGCGGCCGCCGTCATTCTCGAGGACGCGCTACGGGCGATGGCCGACTGCCCGGATCCGCAGATGGATCGGCGCCGCCCCGCCTGAAGAGGCCGACGGCTCAGACGCCGAGCCAGCGCTGCTGGATGCGGCCGGCTTCGCTGCGGAAATCGGCGCTGGTGCCCTGCCAGACGCAGCGTCCTTTCTCGACCACGAAATGCCGGTCGGCGAGGTCGAGCAGCGGCTCGACATGCTTGTCGATCAGCAGGATGGCGAGTCCCTCCCCCTTGAGGCGAGCCAGCGAGCGCCAGATCTCCTGGCGGATCAGCGGCGCCAACCCCTCGGTCGCTTCGTCGAGCAGCAGCAGCAGAGGGTTGGTCATCAGTGCGCGACCGATGGCCAGCATCTGCTGCTCGCCGCCCGAGAGCTGCCCGCCCATCGCATTGCTGCGCTCGGCGAGACGCGGAAAGAGATCGTAGACGGCTCCCAGGTTCCAGGACCGTCTTCCCTCGGGACCCGTCCGCGCGGTGGCCACCAGGTTTTCGCGTACGGTCAATCGCGGAAAGACGTGGCGGCCCTCGGGGACGAGGCCGATGCCGAGGCGGGCGATCCGGTGGGGTGGCTGGCCGGCGATTTCCCGGCCCCGGAACCTGACCGAGCCGGCCGTGGGAGGGGTCAGGCCGAGGATCGCGCGCACGGTGGTCGTCTTGCCCATGCCGTTGCGGCCCATCAGGGTGACCAGCTCGCCCGCGCCGACCGCGAGGCGCATGCCGAACAGCACCTGGCTGTCGCCATAGGCCGCCTGCAGGCCCTGGACCTCCAGCATCAGTCGGCTCCTTCCTCGCCGAGATAGGCCGCCCGGACCTCGGGATCGCGGCGGATGACATCGGGATCGCCGCTGGCGATGACCCGGCCGTAGACCAGCACCGTGACCCGGTCGGCGAGGGTGAACACCGCGTCCATGTCGTGTTCCACCAGCAGCATGGTGGTGCGCTGCCGCAATGCCGCCAGCAGCTCGACCATGCTGCGCCCCTCCTCGGGGCCGAGACCGGCCAGCGGTTCGTCGAGCAGCAGCAGCTCGGGATCCCCGGCGAGCGCCATGGCCAGCTCCAGAACCCGCTTCTGTCCGTGCGCCAGCCGCGCCGCCGGCAATCCGGCCCGTTCCGCGAGCCCCATCTCCTCGAGCAGCAGCATGGCGGGTTCGACCAGGGCCGGATCGCTTCCGGCATCGGTGAAGAAATGGAAGCTCGATCCCGCATGGGCCTGGATCGCCAGACTGACGTTTTCGAGCAGGCTCATACTCGGGAAGATGCTGGTGATCTGGAAGCTGCGCGCGAGCCCGAGACGGGCGCGCCGATGCGGCGGCAGGCGGGTGATGTCCCGCCCGGTGAGCAGGATGCTGCCGGCATCCGCCGAGAGTTCCCCCGAGAGCAGGTTGAGAAGTGTGGTCTTGCCGGCACCGTTGGGACCGATCAGCCCGTGGATCTCGCCACGCGGCAGGGAGAGCGAGACGCGATCGCAGGCGACCACGCCGCCGAAGCGCTTGGTCAGATCGACGGCCTGCAGCACCTCGTCGGTCATGATTCCGAATGCCTGTCGGCAGCGACGGGCAGGGGCGGCCGCTGCCCGCCGACCAGTGCTCCCAGAAGGCCGCGGCGGGCGAACAACGCCACCAGGACCAGGAGCGGGCCCAGCACCAGCCGCCAGTACTCGCCGGCTCCGTTGACCATCAGATCGAGTGCGTCCGGCAGGAACTCCTCGAGGAGGATGAACAGCGTCGCTCCCAGCACCGGGCCCAGGAGGGTGCCGATGCCGCCCAGGACGACCATGACGATGAGCTGTCCCGACATGTGCCAGCTCAGATAGGAGGGGCCGACGAAATATGTCGCATTGGCCAGCAGCACTCCGGCGATGGCGGTGACCGCAGCGGACAGGACATAGGCGGTGAGGCGATAGCGGTATGTGGGAAAGCCCAGCGCCTGCATCCGCCGGTCGTTGTCCTTGCTGCCCCGGATCACGCGACCGAAGCGGCTGTGATAGAGGCGGAAGGCGAAGGCCAGGAAGAGGAGCAGACAGGCCAGAGCGAAATAGTAGAAGACACGCTGTTCCTCGAGATCCAGCCAGCCGCCGAGGCTGCGGCTCCACAGGGCGATGCCGTCCTCGCCGTTGTAGCGGCGCAACGACACGAAGAAGTAGAAGAGCATCTGGGCGAAGGCCAGGGTGATCATGATGAAGGCCACCCCACGGGTGCGCAGACAGACGGCGCCGGTGACGAGGGCGAAGCCGCCGGCGAGCGCCGCCGCCAGCAGGAACTGCAGGAAGATGTTCTGGGTGGGGGCGATGCCGAGGAAGGTCGAGCCTTCGAAATCGTGCAGGAACATGATGCCCACCACATAGGCGCCGAGCCCGAGAAAGGCGGCATGGCCGAAGCTCACGAGCCCTCCCAGGCCGAGCACCAGATCGAGGGCGGTGGCGGCCAATGCGAAGATGAGGATGCGGGTGGCGAGCTTGAGCACGTAGCTGTCGCCGAGCCAGGGAACCAGCAGGGCGAAGGCCAGTGCCAGAACCAGCAGCACGCGCCAGCGCCAGCCCATCTCGGAAAAACGCGGCACCGCCTCAGCCCCGTGCCGGCAGCAGGCCGCGCGGTCGGAATGCCAGGACCAGGGCCATCAGGATGTAGATGGCCATGGAGGCGATGGAGGCGCCGGCCGCATCGGCCATCGTGCGCTCGAGAAAAAGCCCGAGAACATCGGGCAGCAGGGCGCGCCCGTAGGTATCGACCAGACCGACGAGAAGCGCCCCGACGAAGGCACCGCGGATGGAGCCGATCCCACCGATGACGATGACCACGAAGGCGAGGATCAGAATGTCCTCGCCCATCCCGATCCGCACCGCCAGAATGGGGCCGGCCATGGCCCCGGCGAGCGCCGCCAGAGCCGCGCCGAGGGCGAAGATGAGGCCGAACAGGCGGGCGAT
The DNA here is from genome assembly GCA_026984595.1 of Alphaproteobacteria bacterium. Classification (GTDB taxonomy): domain Bacteria; phylum Pseudomonadota; class Alphaproteobacteria; order Geminicoccales; family Geminicoccaceae; genus JALSRW01. Next base: position 2,903 of record JALSRW010000498.1, on the reverse strand, counting down.
ATCGACGCCCAGGGCCTGCACCATCTCGCGATCGTCGGCGCCGGCGCGGATCAGCATGCCGAGGCGGGTGCGGCCGATCAGCCACCACAGCAGGAGCGCGCTGGCCAGACCGACGGCGATGATGGCGAGACGCACCACCGGGTAGGGAGCACCGAAAACGGGCAATTGACCGGCCAGCCAGACGGGCGGCTGGAGAAAGATAGGCTGTGGCCCGAACAGCAGCTTGATGCCCTCGTTGAAGAACAGGATGAGCCCGAAGGTGGCCAGCACCTGATAGAGATGGTCGCGCCCGTAGAGCCGGCGCAGTGCCACCGCCTCGACCAGAAAGCCGACCGCCGCGGTCAGCAGCAGGGCCAGGGCGAGGGCGGGCAGGAAGGAATCGACCAGACCCACGAGCCAGGCCGTCACATAGGCGCCCAGCATGTAGAAGGATCCGTGCGCCAGGTTGATCAGGTCCATGATGCCGAAGATCAGGGTGAGGCCTGCCGCCATCAGGAACAGCATCACCCCGAGCTGCAATCCGTTGAGCGTCTGCTGAAGGAGAAGAAGCAGGTCCATGCTGCGGTCCGCGAGGGCGCCGCACCACGGGGGCGCGGCGCCCGACAGCTCACTTCATCCGGCATTCGCCGACATAGGCATCGGCGTGATCCTCGAAGATCTTCTCCACCACCCGGTTGGTGATGGTGCCATCCTCGAGCTCGACCACCCGGCGGATGTAGAAATCCTGGATCGGGAAATGGTTGGTATTGAAGCGGAAGGCGCCGCGGGTGGTCTCCAGCACCACCGATTCGAGCGCCTTGCGGAAGGTCGCCTTGTCCGACCAGTTGTCGCCGGCGTTGCGCACCGCGGCGTCGATCACCAGCGCCGTATCGTAGCCCTGGGAGGCGTACAGGGAGGGCAGCCGCCCGTATTTGGCCTCGAAGTCGGCGACGAACTTCTTGTTGAGCTCGTTGTCGAGGTCGGGGCTCCACTGGGCACCGTTGTAGGCACCGACGGCGGCCTTGCCGACCGCCCGCAGGATGTCCTGGCTGAAGGAGAAGGCCGGTCCGAACAGGGGGATCTCCTCGATCAGCCCGGCCTGGGCATATTGCTTGACGAAGCTGATACCCATGCCGCCCGGATAGAAGAAGAACACCGCCTCGGGCGCGGCGGCGCGCAGATTGGCGATCTCCGCCGCGTAATCGAGCTGGCCCAGCGGCGTATAGACCTCTCCCTTGATCTCGCCCTTGTAATAGCGCTTGAAGCCGGCGAGGGCATCGTGTCCGGCGGGATAGTTCGGGGCCAGCAGATAGACGCTCTTGTAGCCCTGCTTCTGCACGAAGGCGCCCGTCGCCTCGTGATTGTTGTCGTTCTGCCAGGCGGTGTTGAAGAACCAGGGATTGCACTGTTTGCCGGCCAGCGCCGAGGGTCCGGCATTGGGGCTGATGAAGAACACCCGGTTGCGCGCCAGGGTGGGCATCATCGCCAGGGTGAGATTGGACCACACCTGACCGGTCATCAGATAGATGCCGTCGCGCGAGATCATCTCGTCGGTCTTCTGCACGGCAACGTCCGGCTTGCGGGCATCGTCCGCTTCGATCACCACCGTCGGCACCCCGCCGAGGCTGCCGCCGAGATGTTCGAGTCCCAGTCGGAAGCCGTCGCGGATGTCGGTGCCGAGCCCGGCTCCCGGACCCGAGAGGGTGGTCAGAAGCCCGACCCTGAGTTCCTCCTGGGCCGCGGCCGCACCTACCGACCCGAATCCCACGGCGGCCGCCGCGACGATCGCAGACAACGCTTTGTGCATCGCACTCCCTCCTCCTTTGCCCGGGTCCCTGTGGTGACCCGTCGCCGGCGATTTGTCCAGAGACGCGCTTGCCCTGCCACCGGCCCCGCCCATTGTAGAGCAAAAGGTTTAGTTGTAAAATATCATCTGTGAGCGGCAGTGCACCGAGGAAGCGGAGGGGACCATGCGTATCGCGGTGATCGGCGGCGGCCCTGCGGGGCTCTATTTCGCGCTCCTGATGAAACGCGATTTCCGCGGCACCGAGATCGATCTGTTCGAGCGCAACCGGCCGGACGACACCTTCGGCTTCGGGGTGGTGTTCTCCGACCAGACCCTGGACACCTTCGAGGCGGTGGACCGACCGACCTACGAGGCGATCCGGGACAATTTCGCCTATTGGGACGATATCGAGGTTCATTTCCGGGGCACCGTCCACCGCATCGGCGGCAACGGTTTCTGCGGCTGCTCCCGGGTCAGCCTCCTGCGCATCCTCCAGGATCGCTGCCGCCAGCTCGGTGTGCGCCTGCACTTCGAGCGAGAGATCGAATCCGTCGCCGAGCTCGGCCGTTACGATCTGATCGTCGCCGCCGACGGCATCAACAGCCGGGTGCGCGAGGCGTTCCGGGACCATTTCCGTCCGCGCATCGACCTTCGTCCCAACCGTTTCACCTGGATGGGCTCGACCCGCCCGCTGGACGCCTTCAGCTTCTTCTTCCGCGAGACGGAATGGGGCATCTTCATCGCCCATGCCTACCAGTACGAGCAGGGGCGCAGTACCTGGGTGATCGAGACCGATGCCGAAACCTTCGCGAAAGCGGGCCTCGATCGGTGCAGCGAGGAGGAGAGCCGGGACTTCCTCGAGACGGTGTTCCGCGAGGATCTCGCAGGACATCCGCTCCTCGTCAATCGTTCCATCTGGCGGCGCTTCCCGATGATGCGCCTCGAGCGCTGGGTGAAGGACAACATCGTTCTCCTCGGCGACGCCAAGGCCACCGCCCATTTCACCATCGGTTCGGGCACCAAGCTGGCGATGGAAGATGCGATCGCCCTGCACGACGCCTTCCTGCAGAGCCGCGACCTGACCGGCGCGCTTTCCCGGTTCGAGGCCGAACGCCGGGACGAGGTCGAGAAACTCCAG
>JALSRW010000497.1 GCA_026984595.1 Alphaproteobacteria bacterium | reverse complement strand
CACCGCCGGATTGCCGGCATCGACGGTGAGCCTGCCCGTATGCCCGTGGCTCATCGGGCCAGCTCCAGCCGGGTGGCGAGGCCGGCATGCACCTTGAGGCGGCGCGGGCGCCCGCCCGGCGGCCGCAATTCGTATTGTCCGGGGGCCAGCTCTCCCTGCCAGCGTCCCCCCTCCTGCCGCCAGCCGCCGATGTCCACCTGCTCGGGTTGATCGGCCCCTTCCGGCCAGAATTCGATCACCGGCGGCGCCGCCAGCCCGGCGATCTCGACCGGGCTCCGCGCCTCTTCGGCCGCTTCGTTGAACACCAGTCGGGCGAGGGTGCGGGCCTCGGGGGCGCAGCGGATTTCGGCCTCCTGGGCACGGTGGCGGTCGGCCAGCAGCTCCGCGAGCTGGGCCTCGACCGATTCGCGGAACACCGCTGCACTCATGCGTCCGGCATCGAGCACCGTGAGCAGGGCGCGGGTGAACACGCCCTGCAGCTCGTCGTCGGGCGGAAAGGCCTGCTCGCGTGCCTTGCTGGCCCACCGGGTGGCATAGGCCTCCAGCAGATAGCAATCCTTGCTGTCCTCCACCGGCTCGCCGAACATGTGCGGCATCAGCGGTGCGTTGTTCTGGAGATCGCGGCAGCAATCCATGAACAGCACCACTTCCCGGAACAGGGCCGCGCTGCGCACGCCCTCGGCCCAGATGTTGCCGGGAAAATTGTGCAGGAGGTTGGGCTTGACGGCATTGGCCATGAGCAGTGCCGCATTGCGCACCGATTGCTGGCCGCTCGGGGAGATGCCGTGACCCGACAGATAGATGTAGAGACGGCGGCCGGGCTCGCCGGCCAGGCGATAGGCGAGTTCGTCGAAAAAGCCGACGATCTCGGCCAGCATCGGCCGCGGGATGGCGCCCGGCTCCTCCTGCCGCGGGCTGGTCAGCAGTATCGCCTGCCCGGGATCGACGCCGCCGCCTTCGGGGCGGGTGACCCAGTGGTGAAAGCGCATGGCATCGCCCACCGCTCCCTCGAGCGGATCGACCCCGGCCCTGGGGTAGCGGTCGATGCCGACCACCAGCGCCCAGTCGCGAGGCATCAGGCGATCCCGGCGGCGACGATGCTGGCGAGGCTGTCGAGGGTCGCCGGATCGTTGTCGAAATCGCCGTGCGTTTCCGCCTCGGTCCCGAGGCCCGGGCCGAGATCCTTCTTCGACCACAGCCAGGCGGCGGGGAAGCGTTCCGCGAAATCGAGGACGCCGGCGATCTCGGGAACGGCCTCGCGGGTGAAGGGTTCCGCACCGCTGTGGTAGCGGCGCATGCCGACCAGCGGCAGGTCCACATCGCTCTCGACCACGCCGGAGACGAAATAGAGCAACGAGCGCAGATAGAAGGGCGGGAACAGCCGGTCCTTCTTCTCCAGCTTGTCCTCCATGCCGAAGGAGCGGAAGGCGGCCACCCGATCGCCGGCCCGTTCGATGGTCTCCTGCATCAGCGAAAAGCTGCAGGCCGGTGCCAGGAACACCACCTCGAAGCGGATCTCCTCGGGAAGCCGGGCCGCGGCGGCCTCCAGCAGATGACAGATGTAGACGGCACCGGTGCTGTGGCCGACCAGAATGATGCGCGGGCGCAGACCCTCCGCGTGCAGCCTGCCGATCTCCTCCAGCAGTGCACTGCCGCCGAAACGGTCGGCGGGGCCTTCGAAGGAATCGGCGGTATCCTTCTTCATGTGTTTCCAGACGATGCCGCCCACCAGATCGCCCCGCAGCTCGCGGGCGGTCTCCTCGACGATGGTGGTGTAGATGCCGTGGTCGCGCTTGTCCCGGAGGCGCTCCAGCGTGCGGATCAGCACCCGCAGCCCGGC
>JALSRW010000496.1 GCA_026984595.1 Alphaproteobacteria bacterium | reverse complement strand
GGCTACACCCTGGCCCTGACGATGCTGCGCTGATCGGTGCCGCGCAGCGCCGTCCCGGAAGGTTTGACCGGGGCGGCGCCGGGGCGCTATCGAGCCGTTGGAGGCAAGGCCCGGTGGCGAGATGAACCTCAAGGAGCTTTCGCGCCGGCTCGGTCTGTCGATGACGACCGTATCGCGGGCGCTCAACGGCTATCCCGACGTCAGTCCGCGCACCCGCGAGCGGGTGGTGTCGATGGCGCGCGAGCTGGGCTACGCGCCCAACGCCTCCGCCCGCCGCCTCACTTCCGGCCGCACCGAGACCATCGGTTTCGTGCCGCAGAACATCGCTGCCTATTACGGCAATCCCTATTTCGCCGATCTCCTGGCCGGCATCGGCGAGACCCTGCACGGCGCCAATTTCGATCTGGTGCTGGCCTGTGTCCCCGAAGGCGAGGCCCCCTTCGAGGTCTGCCGCCGGCTGGTCGAGGGACGGCGGGTCGACGGTCTCATTCTCGACCGCACCTTCACCGAGGACCCCCGGGTGGAGTACCTGGCCACACGCGGCTTTCCCTTCGCCACCCTGGGACGGGACCGTCAGGCGGGGCGTCACGCCTTCCTCGATCTCGACGGCGAACGGGCGCTCGAGCTCGCCACCAGCCGCCTCATCGAGCTGGGCCACCGCGAGATCGCCTTCATCGCCGCCGATCCGCGCTTCAACTTCGTGCGCGAGCGCCTGGCCGGCTATCGTCGCGCCCTCGCCCGTGCCGGCATTCCCTGGCGCGAGGAGCATCTGCGCCATGACGGCATCGGCGAGGAGGCCGGAGCGCGGGCGGCACGGGCGCTGATGGCGTTGCGTCGGCCTCCCACCGCGCTTCTGTGCATCGAGGATCTGACGGCGATCGGTGCCATGCGGGCGCTGCGGGCGCTGGGCCATCGCGTGGGCCGCGAGGTTTCCGTGATCGGCTACAACGACATTCCGCTGGCGCGCATCGCCGAACCGCCGCTCACCACCATCCGCATGCCGATCCGTGCCGCCGGCCGCCGCCTCGCGGCCATGGTGCTGGCGCTGGTGGGCGGTGCCGATCCCGCCGATCTCCAGGAGGTCTGGGAACCGGAGCTGGTGATCCGCGAATCCGACGGGCCGCCGGCCGCGGCCATGCCGGCGGCCGACGGTCCCGCCGCGGCCTCCCTCAGCCGTCGGCCGACGGCACCACGCTGAGCGCCTCGCAGGCACCCTTGAGGCCGAGGATGGCGGCCTGCAGATCGGGCAGCAGGCTGGCCCCGGCCACCAGCCCGGCGAGCGCCACCGCGGCCAGGGTGGCGATGGCGACGGTGGCATAGGCGAGGCGGCTGGCGAGCGCCTCCTCCTCGACCAGCTCGCGCCGGCCGCTCGGAAGCTGCACCAGAAAACGGCGGCGGCCGTCCTGTTCCTCGACATGGAGGAGTTCGACGGGGACGCCGGTCTCGCGGAGAACGAAGCGGCGCGGCCAGGTTTGCCAGATGAGGCGCAAATACCTAAAAACTTCGCCAATTCTGTTCTTCATGGGCCGAGCATCCTTATGGTTCGGGGAAAACTAGGATATTATTCCGATATGCATACGTCAATATGGAGTTGCGGCTTTTCCCGCCCCGAATCCTCCCCGACCGTGCTTGCGTTAACCCGATGGTAACGGATACGCGAGGTGCGAAGATGCCCGCGACGGGGAGGAGCCGGATCCACCGCCATGCCGAAGCGGCCTGGTGGACCGCCAGCGGCCTGCTGGTGGCGATCCTCTATGCGAGCTGGCGGCCCGCACCCCCCTTCGCCGGATACAATGTCTGGCTGGAGGCCGTCTCGGTATGGCTGCAGCTCGGCATCGGACCGGCCCTGCTGCTGGCATGCGCTCGCCCACCGGCGGCTCGTCCGCAGCAGCTCCCCCGGCTGCGGTAGACCGTCTTCAGAGGGCGTGTGCCGCGGCGGCCATGACCCGCAGCTTGGCCCGCACCTGATCACGGGTCAGCAACCCCAGCCCGCAATCCGGAGCGGCCATGAGGCGCTCGCGATCGATATGGGCGAGCGCCGCCTGCAAACGCGCCCGCACTTCCTCGACCGTCTCGACGCGGCTGCGGGCGATGGCGATCACCCCGAGCATCACCGTCTTGCGGGTGAACCGCTCGAGCAGCCGCAGATCGTTGTGGCGATGGGCGTCTTCGATGGAGATCGCGTCCACCGCCGCCGCGTCGAGCACGGGGGCGAGCCGGAGATAGGCCTCGCGGGGCGCCTTGGGATAGTTCTCGCGATCGACCTCGTCGGGATAGCCGCAGCAGATGTGGACGCAGCGGGTCACCTCGGCGGGCAGCCCGTGGAAGCAGCGTTCCAGGTTCTCGACGCCGTAGGCCAGGGCCTCCTCGGCCTTGCGCGCGAACAGCGGCTCGTCGACCTGGATCCAGCGACAGCCGGCCTCGGCCAGCCTGCGGATCTCGACGTTGAGAACCTCGGCCAGCGCCCGCCCGAGCCGCGCGGGATCGCCGTAATGGGCATCGACGATACTGTCGGTGATGGTCAGCGGGCCGGGCACGGTGATCTTCACCGGCCGCTCGGTGGCGGCCTGCGCCACCCGCCAGTCGCGCACCAGAAACGGTGCGGTGGCGGCGAGCGGCGCGCGGACGGTGGGCAGCCGCGCCCGGTAGTGGCCGCGCATGGTCTTCTCTGCGAGCCGTTCGAAGTCGATACCGGCGATGTGGCGGCAGTGATAGTGGATGTAGTTCTCGCGCCGGATCTCGCCGTCGGTGGGGACATCGATGCCGAGATCCACCTGTTCGCGGACCACTTCCACCGTCGCCCGGTCGAGGATCTGCTCGAGTTTCCCGCCCCATTCCGCCCAGGCTTCGGCATAGCCCCCGGTGGGATCGGGGGTGTCGGTGCCGCCTTCGGCGTGGAACCAGTCGGGGAGCGGAACGTAGTCGGGCTTGGGATAGGCGCCGATGGTGGTGGTCAGCATGTCTCGGCCCCCGTCATTCGCGTTTCGGGATCCGCGCTCGCACCGCCGCGCTGCAGGCAGGACAGGAGACGGAGATTGTCGACGAAACCCACCATCCGGCCGGCGCCATCGGTGACCAGCAGCGGCCGCCGGGTGCAGGCCAGGGCCGCCACCGCGAGACGGATCGATGCCTCTGCCGGCGCCACTGCCACCCCGTCCTCGTGCGACTGCTCGTTGCTCTCCGCTTCCGGCCAGGGCAGCAGGGCGAGGCGCCGCCTCCCTTCCCAGACCTCCAGGGGGCGGCGTCCCTCGTCGAGACGTACATCGAGCATCCGCCCGTCGCCGACCGGCACGGTCACCGCGCTGTCGGCGTCCACCGTCCGCATCGCGGTGCCGAGCCGGAGCACGTTGAGGGGATTGACGTTGGCGACGAAGCTGCGGACGTAGTCGTCGGCGGGTGCCAGCACGATCTCCTCGGGCGCCCCGGTCTGGACGATGCGGCCCCCTTCCATGATGGCGATGACGGAGCCGATCTTGAGGGCCTCGTCGAGATCGTGGCTGACGAACAGGATGGTCTTGCGCAGGCGCTGCTGGAGCGCGAGCAGCTCGTCCTGGAGGCGGTCTCGAATCAGCGGGTCGAGCGCCGAGAAAGGCTCGTCCATGAGCAGGATGTCGGCATCGGTTGCCAGGGCGCGGGCCAGCCCGACCCGCTGCTGCATGCCGCCCGAAAGCGCGTGTACCGGCTTCTCGGCCCACGGTTCGAGACCGACGAGCGCCAGCTTCTCGGCGACGATCCGCCGCCGCTCCTCTTCGGGTGTGCCGCGCAGCTCGAGCCCGAGCGCGACATTGTCGGCGACCGAGCGCCAGGGAAGCAGGGCGAACTGCTGGAAGACCATGGCGATACGCCGGGTGCGCAGGCGCCGCAGCGTGGCCCGGTCGCAACGGGTGACATCGGTCTCGCTGTCCCCTTCGCGTACCAGCACCCGCCCTCGGGTCACCCGGTTGAGGCCGTTGACGGCACGCAGGAGGGTCGATTTGCCGGAGCCGGAAAGCCCCATGAGCACGCAGATCTGGCCTTCCCCGACGGCCAGGCTGGCGCCGGCCACCCCCAGCACCTGACCGGTTCGCTCCAGGATCTCCTCGCGCGAGCGGCCGGCATCGATCAGCGGCAGGGCGAGCTGCGGCCGGCTGCCGAAGACGATGTCGACCTTCTCGAAGCGGATGGCGGGCCTGCCCTCAGCCATCGGGGCTCCCGCCTTCGGCACGCTTGCACACCCGATCGAGGACGATGGCCACCAGCACGATGGCGAGGCCGGCCTCGAAGCCCTTGGCGATGTTGACCTGGTTGAGGGCCCGCACCACCGGCTTGCCGAGCCCGTCGGCGCCGACCAGGGCGGCGATCACCACCATGGAGAGCGCCAGCATGATGCACTGGGTGAGACCGGCGGTGATCGCCGGCCTCGCATGGGGCAGCTCGACCTTGAACAGGAGCTGCCAGGGGGTCGCCCCGAAGGCTTCGGCCGCCTCCTTGAGCGGCCTCGGGACCGCCGAAATGCCCAGATGGGTGAGCCGGATCGGCGCGGGGATGGCGAAGATCACGGTCGAGATCAGCCCCGGCACCACCCCCAGCCCGAACAGGATCAGGGTGGGGATCAGATAGACGAAGGTGGGGATGGTCTGCATCAGATCGAGCACCGGCCGGATGGCGTGATAGAGCCAGGGTCGGTGGGCGGCGGCGATGCCGATCGGCACCCCCACCAGCATGCAGACCACGGTGGCCATGCCCACCAGTGCCAGGGTCTCGGTGGTTTCCTTCCAGTATCCCAGATTGATGATCAGGAAGCCGGAAACGACCACCAGCAGCACGATCCGCCAGGACCGGTGGGCGAGCCAGGCGAGGGCGGCAAAGAGCAGAACCAGGGCCACCGGGTTCATCCACTGCATGGCGTCGATGAGCCCCTCGATGACCGTGCCGAGCACCAGCGACACGGTATCGAAGAAGCCGGCCGCATTGGTGGTAAGCCAGTCGACCCCGATCCGCATCCACCGGCCGAGGGGGATCTTGGTCTCGGTCAGCCAGTCCATGGCCCCTCACCCCGCCGCTGCCGCCCCGCCATCGCTCAGTCGAGGCCGAGATGCGCCTTCACGGCGGCCGGCCCGTCCTTGCCGTCGAAGGTGGTGACGCCCTCGAGCCAGTCGTTCAGCACCTCGGGATGGGCCTTGAGCCAGGCTTTGGCGGCATCCGCCGGCTCCTCCCCGTCGTCGAGGATCGCCTTCATCACCTCGTTTTCCATCTGCAGGGTGAAGCGCAGATTGCCGATGAAGCGACCGACGTTGGGACATTCCTCGGTATAGCCCGCGCGCACCACGGTATAGACCGTGGCACCACCATAGTTCGGGCCGAACCAGTCGTCGCCTCCCGAGAGATAGGTCATGTCGAAATTGGCGTTCATGGGGTGCGGCTCCCAACCGAGGAAGACGATCGCCTCCTTGCGCCGCACCTTGCGCGCGACCTCGGCCAGCATGCCCTGCTCGGAGCTCTCCACCAGCTCGAAGCCCCCGAGGCCGAAGGCGTTCTCGTCGATCATCTTCTGGATCAGGCGGTTGCCGTCGTTGCCCGGCTCGATGCCGTAGATCTTGCCGTCGAGCGCGTCCCGGAACTTGGCGATGTCGGCGAAATCGCGGAGCCCTTTCTCGGCCAGATAGGTGGGCACCGCGAGGGTGTATTTGGCCCCCTCCAGATTGACCCCGAGCTGCTCCACCGAGCCGTCGTCGAGATAGGGACGGATATCCGCTTCCATGGTCGGCATCCAGTTGCCGAGGAAGACGTCGATGTCCTTGTTCTTGAGGCTGGTGAAGGTGACCGGCACCGACAGGATGGTGGCCTCGGGCTCGTAGCCGAGCCCCTCCAGTACCACCGACGCGAGGGCGGTGGTGGCGGTGATGTCGGTCCAGCCGACATCGGAAAAGCGCACCGTCCTGCAGGCCTCGGGGTCGCCCGCCCGTGCCTGACCCGCAATGGCCAACAGGAGGCCCGCCGCGCCGGCGAGCAGGGTTCTGTGCATCATCACTCGGTATCTCCCTGAGCTGGTTGTGGTTCGCTCGGCACCGCCGACTGCGGCGAAGAGCAGCACAGTCGCGGACGGGCCGCAAGCTTCCGGCGCGGGGACTGTCTCGGAGGTAGGTCATCTCGCGGGGAATACCGCCGTCCGGGACGAATTCCGCGCCGGTCACGGAGCCCGCCCGCGGCCCGACCAGATAGGCTACCGGTTCGGTCACGTCTTCCGGTTTTCCGACACGGCCTGGCGGATGCTGCGCACGATCCTCGGGATCGGATTCTGCGCCGCCGGTGTGGTGCAGCCGGGGCTTGTGCAGTTGCCCCGCACATCCGGGCCGAGACTGGCGGCCGGCGCATGGGTGAGCGCCACCAGTCCGCGCTTGCTGGCGGCACAGACCCCGCGGTCCGGCTCCGACATCGGGGCACGGGTGGAGGCGATGTTCACGACCGCCCCGCGCCCGGCCGGCTCGGCGACGGTCCTTTCCAGCCTGCGACGTCGCCAGCGACGGCGATGCCGGCGAAATCCTCCGCCGGCAACCGACGGGCGGCGGCTCGGCCGATGCCCCTCGCCGCTCCCGTCACCAGCGCCCGGCGCATCGCTCCCCCCTCGGCCGCCTCGGGCGGCCGGTATCGGCGACATCGGGACCGATCACGCGGAGGCCCGGCACGCCGCGGCGCTCCCTTGGCGGGACTCACTGGTGGTACACCATGCGCCGGCGGCAGCCAGGCTGCGGCGCCAGGCCCACACCGCCCCGGCCGCGCCCGCAGCTTCCAGCCCGTCCGCCACCCCGCCTATCGGCCGGCCATCGCCGATCCCTTCGAGGAACAGGGCGAGCCGGCGCGCGAAGCATCGCACCTCGAGGCTCGGCCGCAGGCCGCTCCTGCCGCCGGCGAGGTCGAGCAGCCGCCGCAGGCGATCGGCGACGGTGGCGGTGGCGCCCCAGGAGCCGCGGCGCATGCTCCGCGGTGTGGCGACCAGCAGCGCCGTGGGGTTGCGGGCGATGATCCGTTCCAGATGGCGGCGGCCGTGGCCGATGCGGGCATAGGCGCGACTGCCGTCGGCCAGCGCCAGCTCGGCCTCGAGACGGGCGCCATGTGCATCGCGCCGGCCGGGCTTGGTCCGCACCGCCATCACCGCGGATCCGGCCAGCCAGACGGCGAGATCGACCAGATCGGGCCCGAGATCGAACAGGAGCTCGTCGAACAGGGCGTCTTCCTCCTGCGCCCCGATCCGCTCCCATTGCCCGCCCGACGTCTGCAGGGTGATCCGGAGCTGCCACGGCCCGGTGCCGGCCTCTCGCATCTGCGCCCGCAGAGCGGCGAAACCGGGGCACAGCCGGCGCGTGCAACCCGGCTGCAGCAGCCTTCCACGGGAAGCCGCGAGCGCCGCCAGGCGACGGGCATCCGCCGCCTCGATAGCGAGCGGTTTTTCCACGAGCACATGGAGCCCGTGCTCCAGCGCCGTCTCCACCAGCGTCGCCTGGCTCTCGCGCGATGTCGATATCAGGGCCGCATCGGCGGCCACCCGGGCCAGCAGATCCGACAGATCGGCACATGTCGGCACCCCGCCCAGCGCCCGCCGGGCCAGGCTCCGGTTCCCGGCGTCGGGATCGGCGATCCCCACCACGCGGCAACCGGCGACCCGTCGCAGCGCCGGCAGATGATGGCGTCGGAACACCCGGCCGCAACCCACCACCAGCAGCCGCGGGAGGGTCGCCGCGGCGCTCTGCGAGACTTCCGTCATGCCGTGCCTTCGCGGCTTCGCCTTGACCCGATGGCGTGCGAAACTAAGCTTCGGCCGCTCCGGCGACAAGCACCGACCGGGCGGGGCAGGAGAGCGGAGGAGTCAGCCATGCGCAGATACATCTACTTCCCGCGCATCGAAGGACGGGCATCGCGGCAGGCGCATGCCGGTTTCGACAAGGATCTGTTCGAGCGGGAGATGGGCAAGGAAGGGTTCTTCGGACCCGCCACCCACATGTACCATACCCATCCCCCCACCGGCTGGATCGACTGGGAGGGGCCGCTGCGGCCGCGCGCCTTCAATCTCAACCGCATCGAGACCCCCCATCCCTCGCCCTGGGATGCCGCTACCTTTCTGCACAATGCGCACTGCAAGATGCGTTTCTGGCGGGCGCCGGCCAAGATGGACCATCTGGCCCGCAACGGAGACGGGGACGAGCTGCTGTTCGTCCATCGCGGCCGCGGCGAGCTGTTCTGCGATTACGGTCATCTGCCGCTCGAGCAGGGCGATTACGTGGTGCTGCCGCGCAGCACCATGTGGCGGATCGAGTCCTCGGAACCGATCACCGCATTGCTGATCGAGGCCAGCGGCTCCACCTACATGCTGCCGGACAAGGGGATCGTCGGCCAGCACGCCATCTTCGATCCGGCGGTGCTGGAGACCCCGCATATCGACGCGGCCTTCGAGGCCCAGTACGGGGAGATGGGGCCGGGCGGCACCTGGCAGGTGCGGATCAAGCGCCAGGACCGGATCTCGACCGTGACCTACCCGTTCAATCCGCTGGACGCGGTCGGCTGGAAGGGGGATCTCGCCCCGGTCAAGCTCAATGTCCGGGACATCCGGCCGCTGGTGAGCCACCGCTACCATCTGCCGCCCTCGGCGCACATCACTTGGGTGGGCAACCGCTTCGTCGTCT
>JALSRW010000495.1 GCA_026984595.1 Alphaproteobacteria bacterium | reverse complement strand
GCAGGTGACGACGGCGCCGGGCCATCCTAAGATCGGCGCGCAACCGGGCGAGAGACGGTGATGGGTTCAGACGCGGAAACGAAGAAGACCAAGCGGCGCGAGGCGGTGGCGGTGTTCGAGGATGTCGCCGCCTTCGAGCGCGCGGTGGAGGAGCTGCTGGCCGCCGGCTTCGACCGTGAGGCGTTGAGCATGCTGGCGGGCGAGGAAACCGTGGAGAAGAAGCTGGGTCACAGATACCGACGCGTCGAGGAGCTCGAGGACGATCCCGAGGCGCCGCGTACCGCCTTCGTTTCGCTGCGCGATCTCGCCGAGCGGGAGACCACCGTCTGGAATTCGGTGACGATTCTGCCGACGCTGCTCGCCGCCGGCACGGTGGTCGCCACCGCCGGCCCGCTGGCCGCGGCGATCATCGGCACGGCGGTGACCGGCGCGGCCCTGGCTACCGTCCTCACCCACTGGATGGACGATCGCCATGCGCGCTGGCTGCAGGAGCAGCTCGAGCGCGGCGGCATCCTGCTCTGGGTGCGGATCGACGATCCCGAGCAGGAGCGCAAGGCGGTGGAGATCCTCCGCCGTCATGCCGGTCATGACGTCCATGTCCACGAGATCGCGGCCGGGCGGTGAGGAGCGTCAGCTACCCGGCGGCAGGGCGAACTCGGCGACCAGCGGTGCGTGATAGGATTCGCTCCCGTCGTGGACCGCCAGCGCTGCCTCGACCTCGTCGCCCAGGGTTTCGCTGTGCACCTCGATGCGGCGGAAAGCGGCCAGCAGCGGCCGTGACGCCAGGATGTGATCGAGCATCACGCGCCGCCCGTGGTGGATCACCGAAAACCGTCGGTCGCCGGGCAGCGCCCGTTCGAGGGGAACCAGGGCGCGCGGGGCGAGGGCGCCGCTGCCGGTGTCGCCGGGTTCGGCCAGCAGGATCCGTACCGGCACTTCGAAGCTGTCGGCATTGAGATCGCCGACCACCGCCACCAGCGCCTCGGCATCGGCATCGAACAACCGGTCCACCAGCAGGCGTGCCTCCAATGCCTGCGCCGCGCGCTTGACCGCGGCGATGAAGAAGCCTTCCGCCCAGCCGGCGCAGCTCCGCCACACCGACGGGCTGCGTTTCTGGCCCGGAACCGGGGCCGCCAGCGGTGCCCGCAGATGCAGGTTGAGGAGGTGCAGGGCACGACCCTCGAGATCGAGGGTGACGTGCAGCAGCGGCCGATCGAAGGTGATCGGTTGCGGCGCGGCGAGCGGCGGCTCGGCCGTATGGGGGCGATAGAGGGGCGGCTCGACCAGCCGATGGTGGAGCTGTTCCCGGGCGAGCACCGGCAGGCGGGAGAGCACCACGAGATTGTGCACATCGGCGGGTGCGACCGCACCTTCGCTTCCCGGCAGGTGGCTGGTGACCCGCGCGTAGCCCGCATAGGGCGTGCCTCGGAGGAGGCGATCGAGGGCCAGGAGACGGCGCTCCTTCGCCCCTTTGGGCTTCTGGGCGTGAACTTCCTGCAGGCACAGGATGTCTGCATCGAGACGCAGGAGCTGGGGGCGCAGGGTGCGGATACGCAGCTCCAGGGGAGGCCCTTCCTCGGCTCCCAGGTTTTCGAGATTGAAGGTGGCGAGACGAACGCGCACCGGTCGCGGCCGTTCAGCCCTGCCGACTGCGCACCCGCGACACCGCGTCCTGCCACCCCTCGAGTCGCGCCCGCCGGGTCGCTTCCTCCATGGCCGGCAGGAAACGGCGCTCGCGCTGCCAGTTGGCGGCGATCGCTTCCAGTGAGGGGTAGAGGCCGACGGCGAGCCCGGCGAGGCAGGCGGCGCCCAGAGCCGTCGTTTCGGTCACCGCCGGGCGATC
>JALSRW010000494.1 GCA_026984595.1 Alphaproteobacteria bacterium | reverse complement strand
TCGAGGGCCTCGCGCAGCAGGGCGCGTCCGCTTTCGCCTTCCGGGCGGAACTCCTCGATATGGTTGGAGAATTCACGCAGGAGCGCCACCGCCTTGTTGAAATGGAAGCGCTCCAGCTCGTCGCTGGCGCGGGCGATGGTGCGATGGGTCCAACGCTTGAGCTCGCGTTCGGCGGCATCGCCCGGCGCGGGCGGGGGGGTGCCGGCGGGCGGAAGCTGCGGCAGCCGCTCCTCCACCAGCCGCCACAGCCGGTTGAGATAGCGCCAGGCGCCGTCGATGCCGGCATCGGTCCATTCGAGATCGCGGTCGGGGGGACTGTCGGAGAGCATGAACAGGCGGGCGGTATCGGCGCCGTAGGCCTCCATGATGGCGGTCGGATCGACCACGTTCATCCGCGACTTGCTCATCTTCTCGACGCGGCCGACCTCGACCGGGCGGCCGCCTTCGACGGTCACCCAGCGTCCCGCCTCGTCCCGCGTGACTTCCTCCGGCGTCAGCCAGCGGCCCTCGGCATCGCGGAAGGTGCGATGGGTGATCATGCCCTGGGTGAAGAGGCCGGCGAAGGGCTCGTCGAGATCGAGATAGCCGCAGGCCGACATCGCCCGCGTGAAGAAGCGGGAATAGAGCAGATGCAGCACGGCATGCTCGATGCCGCCGATATACTGGTCGACCGGCAGCCAGTACTCGACATCCTCGCGCAGGAAAGGGCGGTCCTCGGCCCAGGGCGAGCAGAAGCGGGCGAAGTACCAGGAACTCTCGACGAAGGTGTCGAAGGTGTCGGTCTCCCGCCGCGCCGGCCGCCCGCATCGCGGGCAGTCGACATCGCGGAAGCCCGCATGGCGTTCGAGCGGATTGCCCGGCTTCGAGAAATCCACGTCTTCGGGCAGGGTCACCGGAAGCTGCTCGCGCGGCACCGGGACGATGCCGCAGGTCTCGCAATGGATGATCGGGATCGGGCAGCCCCAGTAGCGCTGGCGCGAGACCCCCCAGTCCCGCAGACGGTAGGTCACCTCCCGGCTGCCGAGCCCGTGCTCCTCCAGCCAGGCGATCACCTTCCGCTTCGCCTCCTCGACCCCGAGCCCGTCGAGAAAGCCGGAGTGGATCAGGGTGCCGTCGCCCGAATAGGCCTCCTCGCCGATGGTGAAAGCGGCCGCATCGGCGCCCGACGGCAGCACCACCGGGATCACCGGCAACCCGTATTTGCGGGCGAATTCGAGGTCGCGCTGATCGTGCGCCGGACAGCCGAAGATGGCACCGGTGCCGTATTCCATGAGCACGAAATTCGCGACATAGACCGGCAGATCCTCGGGTGCCCCCCACGGCCCGAGCGGATGCCTGGCCCGCAGACCGGTATCGAAGCCCTGCTTCTCGGCCTTTTCGATGGCCTCCTCGGACATTCCGGTCTTCAGGCATTCGGCGATGAAGGCGGCGAGTTCCGGGTTGTCCCGGGCCAGCTCCCGGGCCAGCGGATGGTCGGGAGCGAGGGCGAGGAAGGAAGCGCCGAACAGGGTGTCGGGGCGGGTGGTGAAGACCTCGACGGCGGTGTCACGGCCATCGATGGGAAAGCGTACCCGCGCCCCTTCCGAGCGGCCGATCCAGTTCTTCTGCATCAGCCGGACCTTCTCCGGCCAGCGCTCGAGACGATCGAGGGCCTCCAGCAGTTCCTCGGCGTAGGCGGTGATGCGGAAGAACCACTGGCTGAGCTTGCGCCGTTCCACCGGCGCTCCCGAGCGCCAGCCGCGACCGTCGATCACCTGTTCGTTGGCCAGCACCGTCTGGTCCACCGGGTCCCAGTTGACCCAGCTTTCCTTGCGGTAGACCAGGCCCCGTTCCAGCATGTCGA
>JALSRW010000493.1 GCA_026984595.1 Alphaproteobacteria bacterium | reverse complement strand
GGGCGAGCGGCATGCCGACCATGCCGGCCACCACCGGCACCACCGCCCGCACGCCGGGCAGGAAGCGTGCGAGGAACACGCTCTTGCCGCCATGTCGGGCGAAGAAGCGCTCGCCGGCTTCGAGCAGCTCGGGCCGGTTGCGGAACGGCCACAGATTGCGGAGATGCGATCCGTAGCGATGGCCGATCCAGAAGGACAGCCCGTCGCTGACGATGGCGCCCGCGGTGGCCCAGAGAACGAGATCCATCACCGGGCCGTGCGCCGCCCCGACGATGCCGGCGATGGCGAGGATCAGGGCGGTCCCCGGCACCAGCGCCCCGACCAGCACGATCGCCTCCGAGGCGGCCGCGAGGAAGACCAGGACCCCCAGAAGATGCGGATGTGCCGCGGCGAAGGCGAGGACGGCGGCGATCCAGGAGGAGTTCATGCCGGCTTCTCCGCCGTCCGCCCGGCCGCCGGCGCCGGGCCCGGCGTCAGGCCGGGGCCGTGCCGGCGGTCACTTCTTGCGGCGCCATTTGCCGTCGGCCCCCATCACATACTGGCCGCGAGGGGTCTTGGCGATGGCCTTCTCGCCGGCGATGGCCGCCACCGCCTCGACGGACACTCCGTTCTTCCTGGCGATCGCCTCGTAGGCCTTGCGCCGTTTGGCGTTGATCTCCTCGACCAGGGCCCTGGCCTCGGGTGGCGCCTTGGAATCCACCAGTCCGAGATAGCCGTCGATCCGCTCGCCGACCCAGCCCTTGGCCTTGGCCTCGGCGAGGGTCAGCGCCCAGGCCGGGGCCGCCAGACCGAGCAGAAGGGCGCCGCCCAGCACGGCCGGAAGGCGCCGCCGCCGCAGGCGCAGACGGTCAGAAGAGGTCCTTGTTCTCGAGGAGGGTTTCCACATCTTTCTCGACCTTGATCCGCACTTCCTGCTCGATCTTGACGTTCAGGTTGATGGTGATCGGCTCCTTGGGAGCCTCCACCCGTACCGTCGGCTGACAAGCGGCGAGCAGCAGCAGGAACGCCGCCGCGGCCCGTTCAGCGGGCCTTCTTCCGGAGCCGCCGTTCGATCTCGGCGGGCAGCCGGTAGGCCCGGATGCCGCTGCCGAGCAGGGCGCCGAGAGGGCCTTCGAAGGTGACATTGAGTGCGACAGGGTAGCCCTCGTAGAAATCTGGGTTGCTGCCGGACAGGCCGATGGTCACCCGAAGCTCGTCCAGAAGGTTGCCCTCGACACTAGCCTCGAGGCGGGTGAAATGGAAGTTTCGGATGGCCTGCAGCAGCAGGAGCATCTGTGGATCGGAGACGGGTGGCGGTGTCTCGGGCCGGTAACGCAGCCTGCCGGGACCGCGGGCGGCGAGGCGGCCCTCCTCGAGGATCACCGCGGCTCGCGAAATGCGGGCGGCGAGGCGGCCGTCGAGCGTCCCTTCGCCGCGCAGGCCCGGCAGCCCGGCATGGGCCAGCAGCGTTTCCAGCGCCAGTCCGCGGGCTTCCAATGTGACCAGGACCTCCGGTCGGGCAAGATCGAGCGTGAAGGGAAGCGCCCGCAGCTCGCCTCCGGCGAGGGAGAACACCATGCGCGCGACGGCGAGACGCGTCCCTTCGGATAGTGCGAAAAGGATACGGCCCTGCTCGAGCGGCAATCCGGTGCCGATGCGGGAGATGGTGATCTCCTGGGCGGGCAGGGTCGAAGGAGGAAGCAGCCGGTCGAAGGCGATGCTCGTGCGCAGACCGGAGACGGGAACGCCGGCCAGGAGGAAGGAGAGATCGTGGATGGTCAGTTCGGCGAGCTGGCGGGAACGTTCCCCCCATTGCAGCCGGGCGAGGAAACCGACGCTGCCCTGCACTTCCTCGAGAAGGTTGCCGAACGCCGGGAACAGATCCGAGGGCTGGAGCCCGCCCGGGAGGAAGCGGATCCGGCCGCTGTCGACCCGCAGCAGCCCGCGGCCGCGGGCCATGTCCTGCTCCCCTTCGAGGCGGATGCGCACGGCTGTGTCGGGTACGGTGATGCTGCCGGAAACGCGCATCTCCGGGCCGGAAGGGGTGGCGATGAGATCGAGGCGGAGCGGGGCCAGGCGTGGGCGTTTCGCATCCTCGGCGAATTTCGCGATCCGCAGGCGGTAGGCGGGCTCGGAGCGATCGGGGAGTTGGAGCTCGAGGCCCGACAGGACGAAGCCCGGCCCTTCCTCGCGGGCGATGCGCATCCCGGCGATCGAGAGCTGGCGGACCCCGGCGAGCGCATCCGCCAGAGCGGCGAGCCGTTCGAGGGGTGCCGCACGGGCCGGATGCGAGGGCAGCAGAAAGAGGGTGAGGAGAACGGCGAAGCCCGCCTTCATCGGCCGGCAGGCGCCCGTCAGGCGGCCAGACGGTCGAGCAGCGCGTCGAGCTCCTGCACGTCTTCGATCACCACATCGGCGAGCTCCGCCAGCAGGCGGTCCGGCGTACCGCCGGTGCGCACCGCCACCGCCGCGCCGCAGCCGGCGTTGCGGGCCATGGCCAGATCGGCACGGCTGTCGCCCACCACCAGCGTCTCGGCGGGTTCGCACCCGACCGCTTCGCAGAAGGCGTGCACCATGCCCGGTTCGGGCTTGCAACCGTGGCCGGCATCGGCGCCGACGATGAAATCGAAATGCTCCTCGATGCCCAGGCTGGCGGCGGTCGCCCGCGCCTTTTCGGTGCTGTCCATGGTGGCGATACCCAGCGACAGCCGGCGGGAGCGCAGGCGCTCGAGGAGGCCGGGGAGATCGCCGATGGGTACCGGCGGGTAGCGCCGGTGATCACCGAAATGTTCCTGGACGACACCATGCACGTCCCCCAGATGTTCGAGGGCCGGATCGGCCGCCCACAATGCCGTCACCAGGTCGCAGGTGGCCCAGAGGAGCGGGCTGTCCTCGGCGAAGCTGTCGGTGTCGGGATCGTATCCGGCCCGTCGCAGCAGCCTGTCGGCGAGCTCGCGGCCGCCACCCGCCTTCTCGGCGAGTTCTTCGGTGACGCCGCGATAGGCCGCCACCCAAGTGGCCCGGAAGTCGATGAGCGTCCCGTCCTTGTCGAACAGAACGGCCTTGATGGAAGGGGTCATGGAGCACCGCCGAAAACTTCGGAACATCGCCCGGTGCGGCTCCCGCCGCGGATGCGTCATTATAGAGCGCCCTCGGGCGTGGCGACAGACCGCCCTTCCACTCGATCCTGTAGAAATGTGCGGCCAGCGACAGCGGAGGTCGGAGATCGCCGTGATGCACGAACCGGGTGGCGCCTCTTGACAGCGGCCGCGCAGCGCCTAGGAAAAAGGTCGACCCGTGGCGATTTGCGCCGACCGGCTTGCGGCCACGTTAAACATGCAGCTAAAAGGTCGGGGCCTCCGAGACCCGATCTTGCCGGCCGGGAAACTGCGGAGGAGGCCCGGATGCCCATCAAGATTCCGAACGATCTGCCCGCCGCCGAGAAGCTGAAGGCGGAAGGGGTACGCATCATCGGCGAGCAGGAAGCGCTGCGTCAGGACATCCGGCCGATGCAGATCGCGCTCCTCAATCTGATGCCGGAAAAGCCCAAGACGGAGACCCAGCTCGCCCGCCTGCTCGGGGCGACGCCGCTGCAGGTCGAGCTCACCCTGCTCACCACCTCCACCTACAAGCCCAAGACGGTGCCGCTGTCGCATCTCCAGGCCTTCTACCAGACCTGGGACGATGTGCGTGCGCGCAAGTTCGACGGGCTGATCATCACCGGCGCGCCGGTGGAGATGATGCCCTTCGAGGAGGTCAAATACTGGCGCGAGCTCACCCACATCCTCGATTGGTCGCGCACCCATGTCCATTCCAGCTTCTTCATCTGCTGGGGGGCGCAGGCCGCACTCTACCATTTCTACGGGGTGCCCAAGCACATCCTCCCGGCCAAGCGTTTCGGCGTCTATCTGCATTATGTGAGCGAGCAGCGGGATGCCCGCCGGCCGCCGCTCACCCGCGGTTTCGACGACTATTTCCTGGTGCCGGTCTCGCGCCACACGGAGGTCCGGCGCGAGGACCTGCCGGCAGACGCCGGGCTCGAGGTGCTGGCCGTCTCCAATGCCGCCGGACTGTGTCTGGTGCACGAGCCGCGCTATCGTGCCGTCTACATGTTCAACCATCTCGAATACGACACCTATACCCTGCACGACGAGTACATGCGGGATCGGGCCCGCCGTGCCGATGTGGCGATGCCGGTCAACTACTATCCCGACGACGATCCGGAAAAGCCGCCGCGCAACTGCTGGCGGGCCTACGCCCACCTCCTGTTCGGCAACTGGATCAACGAGATGTACCAGACCACGCCCTACGACATCTCGAAGATCGGCACGGTGGAGGCGGAGATGCGGCCGGCCCGGCCCGCTGCGGCCGAATAGGCGCTCAGACGGCTTCGCAGGACCGGCGGGCGCGGGAAGCCCGTCCCTGGAGCGCGGGCTCCCCGGCACCGGCCTGCGGCACCCGGTCGTGGACCATCGCCGGCTGCACCGCCACATAGCGACGACGTCCGTGGCACTCCTCGGCGCAGATCGGCGGTGCCACATAGATGCGCTTTTCCGCCTCGATCATCAGCACCCCCGAGAACTGCGGGAACAGCCTGAGCCCGAAGCGCTCGAGGGGAATGGCGAGGCGTCGCAGCAGCGCTGAACGCACCGGCGGCATGTAGAGCGCATGCCCCTCGCTGACCGGCTCCAGGAGTTGCGCGCGCAGCAGTCGCTGGAGCTGGCGCACCGTGTAGGGGTGGCCGTAGCCGAACGGCGTGCGCTCGCTCCAGCACCACAGGCCGTGGCGATTGGGGACCACCACCAGCAGCCTGCCGCCGTCGGCCAGTACCCGCCACACCTCGCGCAGCAGCCGGTTGGGGTGACGTGCGCCTTCGAGGGCATGGACCAGCAGCACCCGCTCGAACACGCCATCGGCGAAGGGCAGCTCGTCGTCACGGGCCAGTGCCACCCGGTTGCCACGGCCGGCCAGCCAGGGTCGGGCGCCCTGGGTGTGGGGCATGACGGCGATACCGTACGCCCCGGCGTTGTTCGGCAGGAAAGGCAGCGGATAGCCGATACCCAGCAACCGGCATCTTTCGAGGTCGGGCCAGAAGCGCCGCAGCGCACGCTGGATCAGGCGGCGCGCGAGATGGCCCTCGGCGCCGTCGTAGAATGCCTGGAGATCGAAAACGTCGGGGCGCACGAACTCCGCCTGTCACCTTGGATACGCGCGGGATATTACCAGATATGGACTGCGCCGGTACAGTTTGAAGGCGGGGCCGGCGCCTGTCGGCATTGCGAGCATAGCGGGGGAGCGCCTGGACCATGATCGAGATCGAACTGCTGCCGGTGATGAGCGACAATTATGTCTTTCTGATGTTCGATCCGGCGACCGGAACCAGCGGGGTGGTCGATCCGGGGGTGGCCGAACCGGTGCTGGCCCGGCTTGCCGATCTCGGCCGCGGCCTCGACTGGATCCTGCTGACCCACCATCATGCCGACCATACCGGCGGACTGCCGGCGCTGCGCCGCGAGACCGGCGCGCGGGTGGCCTATTCACGTGGCGATACCGGACGCATTCCGGGCATCGAAAGCGGCACCGACGTGGCGGTCGCCGAGGGAGACGTCCTCACCTTCGGCGAGGAGGCGGTCCATGTGCTGGAGACCCCCGGCCATACCCGTGGCCATGTGAGCTTCTGGATCTCGGGCGAGGATGCGCTGTTCTGCGGCGATACGCTGTTCGCGCTCGGCTGCGGCAGGCTGTTCGAGGGCACGCCCGGGCAGATGTGGGGCTCGCTCTCCAAGCTGGCGGCGCTGCCGCCGGCGACCCGCGTCTATTGCGGGCACGAATATACCGAGAGCAACGCCCGCTTCGCCCTCAGCGTGGATCCCGAGAATCCCGATCTGCTGCGGCGCGGCGCCGAGATCCGCGAGCTGCGCGGCCGCGGCGAGCCGACCGTGCCCACGACGATCGATCTCGAGCTTCGGACCAACCCCTTCCTGCGGGTCAACGATCCGGGCATCCGCCGCCGGCTGGGCATGGAGGAGGCGAGCGAGATCGAGGTGTTCGCCGAACTGCGGGCACGCAAGGACCGTTTTTGAGCCTCGTTGCCGCCGGGAACACGCCGATGAAGCTCGTCTGGAGCCCGCAGCATGTCCGTCACGCACCGCGCGCCTTCCTCTCCCGAGGCAGGCTTACGGTCTCACCCGAGCGGCCGGAGCGGGTCGAGCGGCTGATGGAGGGGGCGCGATCCGTGGGTGTCGAGCCCATGGAGGCACGGCGTTTCGGGCGTTCGCCCGTCCTCGCCGTGCACGAGCGGCGATATCTGGCGTTTCTGGAAACGGCACATGTCCGCTGGCGAGAGCTCGGCGATGCCGGCCCCGAGGTCGTCGCCAACATGCACCCCCAGCGCTACCCCGGACGCTGCCCGGCGCAGATCGTCGGCGAGGCCGGATGGTACATGGCCGATGGTGCCTGTCCCATCGGCGAAGGCACCTTCGAGGCGGCGCTGGCCGCCGCCGACACCGCGCTCACCGCCGCTTCGCTGCTGTTGGGTGGCGTCCGCGAGGTCTACGCCCTGTGCCGTCCGCCCGGCCATCACGCCTTCGCCGACATGGCCGGCGGCTTCTGCTATCTCAACAACACCGCCATCGCCGCCGCCCATCTGGCCGAGAGGATGGGCCGGGTGGCCATCCTCGACATCGACGTGCATCACGGCAACGGCACCCAGGCCATCTTCTACGAGCGGGGAGAGGTGTTGACCCTCTCGATCCATGCCGACCCGGCCGCGTACTACCCGTTCTTCTGGGGCCATGCCGGGGAACGGGGCAGGGCGGCCGGAGCGGGTGCCAACCGCAACTGGCCGCTGCCGGTGGGCAGCGGGGACGAGCCCTGGCTCGCGGCCATCGGCGAGGCGCTGGCGATGCTTTCCGAAAGCGCCTGTACGGCGCTGGTGGTGGCGCTCGGCCTCGATGTGCACGAAGGCGATCCGCTTCAGGGGATGCGGGTCAGCCGCGCCGGCCTGCATGCGGCCGGCAGACTCATCGGCGGCCGGCCCCTGCCCGTGCTGCTGGTGCAGGAGGGCGGCTACCCGCAGCCGGAGCTGGGCGCCAATCTCGCCGCTTTCCTCGAGGGATTTCTGAGCGCGCGCCCGCGCTGATCCCGGTCCGCGCGCGGCGAACGGGTGCTCACTCCTCCTCTTCGACCTCTTCCTCTTTCTGCACGAGGATCTGCCGGCCGCGATACATGCCGGTCTTGAGATCGATATGGTGGGGACGGCGAAACTCGCCCGTATCCCGGTCCTCCACCACCGTCGGCGGGGTCAGGGCGTGATGGGTGCGCCGCTTGTCGCGCCTGGACTTCGAGACCTTCTTCTTGGGGACGGCCATCTCTCGTCATTCCTCGAACGGGCGCCGACCGCACCGGCGACCCGGCGGCAGCGCAAAACACCTCTTTCGCGGCGGCGCGGCCGCCGCGGCCCGATGGCTCTTAGACGGTTGCCCGGGCGAGGTCAATCCGGCGATCGCGCCTCAGCGCAGACGCCAGGCCTGGGTGCGGGTGAGCAGCAGCCGGCCGGAGAGGGTCTGCAGCAGGCGGGCGACCACATTGGTGTAGAAGATCATCATGCCCATCGCCGCTGCCGGGGCGATATCGCCGGCATCGTCCATGTTGAGCACCGCCACCGAGGCCAGCGCGGTCGTGGTCGAGTACAGGAAGACCACGGCCGATACCGTGGTCATGGCATTGACGAACAGATAGATGGCGATGTCGAGGATCGCGGGCAGGCAGACCGGGACGGTGACGCGGGTGAACATCCGCCACAGCGGCTGCTTGAGACTTTCCGAGACCGCCTCGAATTCCGGGTCCATCTGCTTGAGGGCGGTGAGCGCCGTGAGGTGGGAGACGGTGTAGAAATGCACCACCGTCGAGATCACCAGGATGGCCAGCGTGCCGTAGAGGAAGTTGAGAGGATTGTCGGGGTTGTTGAAGAAGAAGATGTAGGAAAGCCCCAGGACCATGCCCGGCACCGCCATGGGCAGCATCGCCAGCAGATGGAAACCGGCGCGCAGGCGCACAAGACCCCGCACCTTCTCGACGATGTAGGCGCCGCAGAAGACGATGGCCGTGCCGATCAGCGCCGTCCAGCCGGCCATCTTGATCGAGTTCCAGTAGGCCGCCCAGCCGCCTCCGTCCATGCGGTCGAAATCGTAATTCTTGAGACTGAAGCTCAGATTGTAGGGCCAGAAGGTGAACAAGGCCGCGAGCTGGCACATCACCAAGATGCCCAGGATGTAGAGCGCCACCAGGCTGCAGAAGCCCAGCATCAGCAGATCGAAGCGCCGGTTCGGCTGGGGCACGAGGGGCACCGCCCGGGCGGTCAGCAGCGCCACCTGTCGGCGCGAGGCGATGCGGTCGACGGTGAAGGCGACGGTGGCGGGAAGCAGCAGCACCACCGACACCACCGCCCCGATCTGGAAGTTCTGCTGGCCGATCACCTGCTTGTAGATGTCCAGCGCCAGCACGTTGAAGGTGCCGCCGATCACCTTGGGCACGCCGAAATCGGTGATCACCAGGGTGAACACCACGAAGGCCGCGGAAATCAGGCCGTAGCGGGCTCCCGGCAGGGTGACCGTGCGGAAGATGCGGAAGCGCGAGGCCCTGAGCGCTTCGGCCGCCTCGTAGAGACGGGCATCGCTGATCGACAGTGCGGTGAG
>JALSRW010000492.1 GCA_026984595.1 Alphaproteobacteria bacterium | reverse complement strand
AGGATCCGTGCACCCGTGGCGATCCCGAACAGCATGATGCCGGCATTGCCCAGCACCAGCAGCAGCTCCCCGCCTCCCAGCGCGGCGCGATACGGGCCGAACACGCCGAACAGGAAGGAAGCCGGCTCGACCAGCAGCAGCCAGGCCAGAGCCGCCATCAGCGCCCCGCCCAAGGCCCCGTCGCGGTCCTGCCCGCCGGCCCCGATCGCCCGTCCGAGCTGGTCCTCCTCGGTCTCGATGTCGGGTTCGATCAGATCGGTGCTGGAACCTTCCGGCTCCCGTACCAGCAGCACGGTGGCGACCCCGATCAGCACCAGCAGGGCCATGGTGGTGTAGGCGGTGGACCAGCCGGCGGCATCGGCGATCAGCAGGGTACCGGCGGTGGCCACCCACATGGCGATGCGGTAGCCGAGCACCACCACCCCGGCGCCGGCGCCGAGTTCCTCCTCGGGCAGGATCTCGATCCGATAGGCATCGATGACGATGTCCTGGCTGGCCGAGAAGAAGGCCACGAACACCGCACACAGGGCGGTCCAGTAGAGACCGTTGGCGGGATCGGTCTGCCCCAGCGCATAGATCGACAGGATCAGACCGAGCTGGGTCGCCAGCATCCAGCCGCGCCGTCGGCCGAACCATGTGGTCAGCGGCGGCAGCGGCAGCCGGTCCATGAACGGCGCCCAGGCGAACTTGAAGGTATAGGGGGCGAAAACATAGGCGAACAGGCCGATCGAGGCCTTGCTGACCTGCGCCTCGGCCAGCCAGGTACTCAGCGTGGTGGCCACCAGCATGATCGGCAGGCCGCTCGAAAAGCCGAGCGCGAGAATGGCGATCACCCGGGGATCGCCGTAGATCTTCCAGGCCTCGCGCCAGGCAGCGATGCGCTCCGCCACTGCCGTAGATACTGCCATTGCCCCGGTCCGCCCCGCATGCCTCGTTTCCGGTCGCCATTCATTTGGCCGCGGGGCACGGGTTCGCGCAAGGGTTATGTCGCGGGCGGGGCTCTCCACAACGAAAGGGCGGCCGCGGGCCGCCCTTTCCGGAACCTCACCGTATGCCGGTCGAGGCTAGAAGAAGCGTTCCTGCACGGTGATGATATCGCCCGGCTGCACCCGCGTGTTCCCGGGCACGACCACCGGCTCGGCGTTCGAGCCGCCACGCTGCAGGAGGATCTCGTCGACATCGGCACGATAGGTGAAGCCGCCGGCGAGCGCGACGGCATTGAGCACGGTCATGCCGCTCTCGTATTCGTACTGGCCCGGTCGGTTGACCTCGCCGAGGATGTAGAACGGCCGGTAGGTCAGGATCTCGACGCTGACCTCGGGATTGACCAGATAGCCTTGGCCCAACCGGGTCTCGATCTCGGTCTCCAGCTCGGCGGCGGTCAGACCGTTGGCATTGACCGAGTTGATGAGCGGCATCGAGAAACTGCCGGCACCGTCGAGCTGGAATTCCCCCGACAGGTCGTCGTGTCGGAACACCACCACCCGGATGCGGTCGCCCGGACCGAGGCGATAGGGCGTTTCGGGAAGCTGCACCGCGGCCTCGGGGGAGCCGATCTCCGGCAGGCTGCCGGTGCTGTAGGTCGGTCCGCCGCAGGCTCCGAGCAGCAGCAGGAGACCGAACAGGAACAGGGTGGCGAACTTCCGCAGGCCGATACGCTCCATCCGCAAGGCTCCAATTTCCGATCCGACCGGCGATGGCGGGTGACCTCTCTGCCCGCCCGGCGGGACCTCTACCCGGTACTTCGACCAAGTAGCTAAGCGCAGGCCGGCCTTCGGGCAAGAGCCGGGGCGATGCGGCTGCCGCCCGGTACTCGGCTGTCCCGGTCAGAGCTTGGCCACGAAGCCGAGGAACACCCGATGGCGATCGAACTCCTGATTGTTGTCGTCCGAGCTGCGGGTGTCGAACTGATAGCGCGCGTCGATCGAGAAATTACGGTTGATCAGATAGGTGACGCCGACCCCCGCCCGGAACAGGTCGTCGGACCGGTCGGTGCCTTCGAAATCGTCCCGCATGTAGCGCAGGTTCCCGTTGAGCAGCACGTTGCGCCGCAGCTCGTGCGTGACGTCGATGCCGATCTCGGCATGGCGGTCGGCGCTGGCCGACTCCCCCTTGAAGGTCACCGTGGTTTCGCGCAGCTCGCCGACGACCTCGCCGATCACCGTGGTCAGCCGCGTGACATTCCAGGTGAGCTTGCCGGTCCCGCCGAACCCCGTCACGTCGTCGAGATTGTTGTCGTCGTACTGCTGCTTGGAATAGCCGAGCTGGATCTCGCCGAAGAGGATTCCCGTGATGTCGATCTCGGTGCCGGCACTGATCGTGTAGCCATCCGAATCGCGGTCTTCTCCGGCGTCGTTGGGGGT
Source organism: Alphaproteobacteria bacterium (assembly GCA_026984595.1). Lineage (GTDB taxonomy): Bacteria > Pseudomonadota > Alphaproteobacteria > Geminicoccales > Geminicoccaceae > JALSRW01. The sequence goes on along the minus strand of JALSRW010000492.1, from coordinate 6,329 downwards.
CTTGTCGTAGCGGCGGACATTGTAGACGCCTTGGCCGAAGACGTTGAAGCGCGGCGAGATCGTGTAGCCGGCGCGGAGACCGGCCCGGTAGACGTTGCGATCGCGATCGTCCTGGTTGATGTTGCCGGTGTCCTCGTAGTCGAGTCGGCGCACGCCCGCCAGCGGCTGCAGGAAAATCCGGTTGAAATTGATCCGATAGGCGAGATCCGCCACGAGGTTCCAGTATTTCGTGACGTCGTTGTTGGGTCCGACCGCGTCCGGCTCCTCGCGCGTCTCGTGCCTGCGGGCGGCACCGAGGCTGAGGCGCAGCTTCTGCCTGCGGGTGATGTCCAGCACGCCCGTCGCCGCCGCACCGAAATCCTCGTAATTGTTGCGCGAGAAGTCGTTGTACCGGCCGATCTCGGCGAAGGCCGAGAAGTCGAGGCGATGCCGAGCGAACTGCGAGCGCGCGTTGATCCGGGGGGTGACGATCAGGGCGAAATCGTCCTTCTCGTTGTTGGGCGCCGCGAAGACGTTGCTGTCGTAGTCGCCGTCCACCCGCACGGAAGGAAAGATGAGATAGCTGCCCGCCCGGATTCCCAACGGATCGTACCGCGGACGCGGGCGTTCCTGCACGGTGACGTTGGGGCTCGGCGCCTGCTGCGCCTGCAGGGTCGCGGGGAGCAGCAACATGCCGGTGGCCAACATGCTCGAAGCCAGCATCCACGTCCTCATGACCTTCACTCCGCTTGCCACTGACCAAAAACCACGCGCAAGAATCGGAAATCGTTCATCGTATTGCCCGGATGTCGCGCCACGCGCCCGCGCCGGCCGTGCCGCCCGGAGCTCCCACCGGATTTGGTAACGCAGCCTGCCGGCGACTGACAACCGATAGTGCGGGAACGGGCGATCCCGCCCTTCACAAGGCGACAGTTTGGCACCTATATGTCACGTCGTTGCAACAGATCCGCGACAAGATCCCCCGGCCGCCGACAGCGAAGAGGTCGACCCTGCTAAGCCGCCTGCTCGCCCGCTCCTCCGCCACCACCGCGGAACGCCCTTTGCTGGAGGGCCGACCGCCGCGCCTCCCCGACGGGGTGCGGGTCTACGCCATCGGCGACATTCACGGGCGCCACGACCTGCTCGAGCGGATCGAATTGGCGGTGGTGGAGGATCTCTCCCGTTCGAGCCGCCTGGTACGACCCGTTCTCGTCTATCTCGGTGACTACGTGGATCGCGGCATCGCCGGCCGGCAGGTGCTCGAACATCTGGCCCGCAACGAGATCCTGGAGGGGATCCCGCGCGTGCTCCTGCGCGGCAACCACGATCTCTGGTTCCGGGAGTTCCTGCGCGGCGAGCCGATCGGCGAGAGCTGGCTGCAATACGGGGGTGAGGCGACCCTGCTCAGCTACGGGGTGCCGCTCGATCCCAAGCTTTCCCTCGGCCAGAGGCTCGGCAGGGCGGCGGAGATCCTGGCCGAGCGCGTACCCGCGACGCATCTCGCGCTGCTCGATGGGTTGGAGGTGGCCTTCGCGCTCGGCGATTATTTCTTCTGTCATGCCGGGATCCGCCCGGGCATCCCCCTCGCCCGACAGAGCGAAAACGACCTCTTGTGGATCCGGGAACCCTTCCTGAGCTGGAGCGGCGACCATGAAAAGATCGTGGTCCACGGCCATACCATCGCCGAGCAGCCACAGTTGCGGCGCAACCGCATCGGCATCGATACCGGAGCCTATTCGACCGGAGTCCTCACCTGCCTGGTGCTGGAGGGCACGGACATCCGGTTCCTGCGTACCGTACCCGACTGAGCCCCCTGCCCGCTGACCGCTGCGCCGGGAGATGGTAACGGTTCGTTAAGGCTGATGGGCGATGCTCGACCAGCGGGCCACGCAGCCACCCCCGAAATCGCGGAGACGAACGTGCCATCCGATCTGCACAGCGCGAAGGTCCTGGTCACCGGCGGCGCCGGCTATGTCGGCAGCCACATCACCCTCGCCCTGCGCGAGGCGGGCGCCGAGGTGGTGGTGTTCGACAATCTCTCCACCGGCCATCCCTGGGCGGTTCTCGATGCCCCGCTGGTGGTCGGTGATCTGGCCGACGAGACGATGCTGGAGGAGTTGCTTTCGGAGGGCCGCTTCGACGCCGTGGTTCACTGCGCCGCCAACATCTGGGTCGGCGAATCGCTGCGTGAGCCGGCACGCTATTACCGCAACAACGCGGCCAACGCTTTCCGCCTGTTCGAGTTCTGCGCCCGCCACGGTGTCCGGCACATCGTCCAGTCCTCCACCGCCGCCGTCTACGGCCAGCCGGAGCTGGCGGTCATTCCGGAAACGGCGCCGCTCCAGCCGATCAATCCCTACGGCGCATCCAAGCTGATGGCCGAACGGGCGCTGATGGACATCGCCGCGGCCCACGATCTGGCCTATGCCATCCTGCGCTATTTCAACGTCGCCGGCGCCGACCACCGCGGACGCATCGGCGAAGCCACGCCCGACAACAGCCATCTCATCAAGGTGGCCTGCGAGACCGCCTTGGGCCTGCGGCCGGGAATGCGGATCAACGGCACCGACTATCCGACCCCGGACGGCACCTGCATCCGCGATTACATCCATGTCGTGGATCTGGCCGCCGCCCATCTGCTGGCCCTGCGCCATCTGCTGGGGGGCGGAGCGTCGCTCGTCGCCAACTGCGGCTACGGCCATGGCTACAGCGTGCGCGAGGTGCTGGACACCGTGCGCAGCGTCACCGGTGTCCCCTTTCCGGTCACCGAGGGCCCCCGCCGGCCCGGTGATCCTCCGATCCTGGTGGCCGCCAACGAGCGCATCCGCGATCTGCTCGGCTGGCAGGCCCGCCACGACGATCTGCGGGAGATCGTCGCCACCGCCTGGGCCTGGGAGCGGGAGCTGCAGAGGCGACAGGCGCGGCTGCACTGTCCCGCATGACGTTTCCCCGCTTGTCCGACGACGGTACGCGCAGTAGATCCCTAGCGTGCATCCACGCCGCACAGCGCGTGCAGGGGCCGTGTCGCCGGCGGCCGCCCGCCGGGGCAAGCGGGAGAGCGGAGCCATTCCTGAGGCAACCCGACGCATCGTCTCGGCCGTGCTCCTGCTGGTCCTGCTCGGGTTCGCTGCCGTTCGAGCGCATGCCCAGACGCCGCCCTCCGGCGGCGATGCCCCGAGCCCGCAGGCCAGCGAGGCGCTCGACCGGCTCATCACCGTGCTCGAGGATCCAGTCGCGCGGGAACAGCTTCTGCAGCAACTGCGCAGCCTGAAGAACGGAACCGGGCCGGATGCGGCCGGCGGGCCGGCAGGGGCAGTACCCGGCCCGGCTGCGAGAGAGGAGGCGGCACGGGCTCTCGAGAGCTTCGAGCAGGCGCTGCGGGAACGGGTGACGACCGCCGGCCGGGCGTTCCGCGAATTGCTGCAGTCGTACAAGCAGCTCCGCTTTCTCTACGCCTGGCTGCGCCAGGAGCTGGCCGATCCCGCCCGGCGCAGCTTCCTGTTCGGCAATTTCGCGCATCTCGCGTTCGCGGCCCTCGTCGGCCTGCTCGGTGCCTGGGCCATGCGGCTGCTGTGGCGGCGGCTGCGCCCGGCCCCGGCGGCCGGCGACCGCCCTGCCATCGCGGAACGGCTGGTGCTGGCCCTGCGGCTGTTCGCCTACCGCTTCGCGGCCGTGCTGGGTTTCGTCACCGCCGCCCATCTGTTCATCGTGGCCACCAGCGAGACCCCGCTCCTGGTGATCGTCTCCCGCCATGTTCTGGGAGGCCTGCTCGTCGGACGCAGCATCGCGGCCCTGACCGATGCCCTTCTCGCACCCGGGCAGCCGCAACGCCGCCTGCTCGCCTTCGACGACGCGACCGCGCACAACCTCGCGCGATGGATCACGGCGCTCAACCTGGTCGCCGTCTACGGCACGGTGGTGCTCTGGGCAGCCTGGGATTTCGGTCTGCCCTGGACCATCTACGGCTTTCTTTCGCGCCTCCTCTACCTGATAGCGGTGGTCCTGCTGATCACCCTGCTCTGGCGCTATCGCAGGCCGGTGGCGGAAGTGCTCGAGGCACGGCTGGCGCGCGCCGAATCTCCGCTCGGACGCTTTCTGCCCTGGCAGCGCGTGGCCCGTTCCTGGCACCTTCTCGCGAGCGCCCTGATCCTCGCCCATTACTTCGCCTTCGCGCTCCAGCTTCCCGGCGGAGTTACGTTCTTCCTCGTCGCCACACTTTTGACCCTGGTCATCGTCACGGTTGCCCGCCTCGCCTGGCTTCTGGTCGATCAGCTCTTCGGCCGGTCCTCCCGGTCTCCCGAGGAACCGTCCGCCGTTGGACCCCGCCCGCGCAGCCGGGTCTACCTCCAACTGCTGCGCGTCGCCGCCCGGGCGGTGATCCTGATCGCCGCCATCCTGCTGGTGCTCGATGCCTGGGGGCTCGGCCTGCTGGGCTGGCTTCTCACCGGGCCCGGCCGGGCAGTGGTCGGCCAGCTCCTGCGCCTGTTCGCGGTTCTCGCGGTCGCTCTGCTCCTGGCCGAAGCGGCCAGTGCCGTCGCCGGCCATTACATGCGGGCCACCACCCCCGACGGCCGGCCGCTCTACGGCAATCGGACGCGGACCCTCGCCAGCATCGTCCGCAATCTGGCGATCACCCTGATCGCCGCCGTGGCGTTGATGACCGTGCTGTCGCAGTTCGGGATCGAAACCGGCCCGTTGCTGGCGGGCGCCGGCATCGTCGGCCTCGCCCTCGGCTTCGGCTCGCAGAAGCTCGTCCAGGATCTGATCACCGGGCTCTTCATTCTGCTCGGCGACACCATTCGGGTGGGCGATGTGGTGGATACCGGCGGCAAGGCCGGTGTGGTCGAGGCCATGTCCATGCGCACCATCACCCTGCGTGGCTATGACGGCAACGTGCACACCGTGCCCTACAGCTCGATCGATACCGTGACCAACATGACCAAGGACTTCGCCTTCTGGGTCATGAACATCGGCGTGGCCTACCAGGAGGATGTCGACCGGGTGATGGCCGTGCTGCGCGAGCTGGACGAGGAAATGCGCAAGGAATGGCCGTGGCGACGCCTGATGCTGGCACCGATCGATGTCGCCGGTCTCGACCAGTTCGGCGACTCGGCGGTGATCATCAAGGCCCGCCTGAAGACCCGACCGGGCGAGCAATGGGGCGTGGGACGCGAGTTCCAGAGGCGCATGAAAAAGCGTTTCGACGAGCTGGGAATCGAGATCCCCTTCCCCCATCGCACCCTCTATTTCGGCGTCGACAAGGAAGGCAGGGCGCCGCCCCTCCACATCAAGCCGGTCGGGGATACCGACCGGGAGACGGTCGCGGGCGGGCGAACCGGGCCGCCGGATCGCCCGGCCGAGGATTGATGGAGCGGCTGGTTCGGGTCGTCCCGCCCCTGCTCGTGCTCTTGTTCCTCGGCGGCTGCAGCGGCACCGGATCCCTTCCCGAAAAACTGCAACTGCCCTGGGCGAACGCTTCGCAGGGGATCGCCTACACGGTGGTGATCGAGGGCGAGGGCCTCTCTTCGGCGCTGGCCGGCCGCCTCCGGGAGGTTCTCCAAACCGCCCGCACCGACCTGCCGCCGCCACCCAATCGGGTCGTCCTGCTGCGCCAGGGCGAGGCCGATCTCGAACGGTTGCGCGCCGCCCTGCGCGCCGACGGTTATTACGCCGCTTCCGCCCGTGTACGCCTCGAGGAACAGGATCGGGAAGAGGCCGCGGCGGGCAGTTCCGGGGTGCTCCCCGGCGAGGGCGGGGAAACGGCGCCGGCGGCGGCCCCTTCGCCACACTATCGTCTGGTGTTCGAGGTGCAGCCGGGACCGCGATACCGCTTCGGCAAGCGCCGCATCCGGATCCTCGGGCCGGCCTACGGGTTCGAGCCGCCGCCCACGGGACGTCTCGGCCTCAAGGACGGCGATCCGGCTTTGGCGGAGCGCATCCTTTCCGCGGAGGCACAGCTTCTGCGCATCGCCAGGCGCGAGGGACACGCCATGGCCCGGCTCGGCCAACGCCGGGTGGTGGTCGATCATGCGACCAGGCTCGTGGAGGTCGAACTCGCCATCGAGCCGGGCCCGGTGTACCTGTTCGGGCCGATCCGATTCGAAGGTGCGGGGGATGTCGACGAAACCTTCCTCGAGCGGCGGGTCCGCTTTTCTCCGGGCGACCGCTTCGATCCGCAGCTGGTCGCCCGCGCCCGGCGTCTGCTGGTGACCAGCGGGCTGTTCACCGTAGTGCGCGCCCGGGTGGCCGAGAAGCCCGACGCCGAGGGTACCATCCCGGTGACCTTCGAGCTCGTGCCGCGCAAGCCCCGGAGCGTCGGCGGAGCGGTCGGCATCCACAGCGATCGCGGG
>JALSRW010000491.1 GCA_026984595.1 Alphaproteobacteria bacterium | reverse complement strand
GCTCCTGCGCGGTGAGACCGAAGGGCAGCGATGCGATGAACTGCGAGGCCGGCACCTTGCCCTTCCAGTAGTAGGGCGCACCGTGGCCCATCTCGACGGTGCCGCTGGAGACCGCATCCATGCTCTCGAAGGCGGGAACGATCTCCCCGGCGCCATAGACCTCGACCCGGAGACGGCCCTCCGACATATCGCCGATCATCTTGGCCAGCAGGTTGGCGCCGGTCCCGAGCCCCGGAAAGTTCTTGGGCCAGGTGGTGACCATCCGCCATTCGATCGTGCCCTGGGCGATCGCCGGCTTGGGGAAGGTCGAGCCGGCGGCGAGGGCGCCGGTGGCACCCGCGGCAGCCGCCGTGGTGACGAAATCACGGCGCTTGATGTTCTTCATCGTCCACTCCCTGGTTTGCGCGAAAGGCGGTCGACTCCGACCGTCGACGGGCGACGGCCGCCGCCCCCGGTTCACCGGCACAGTCGGCAAATGCGACCCGCGAATCAAGGGGAGGCTTTCGGCTCCGGCGGCGTGAAGGGCACCCAGCTCGCCCCTTCGAGCCGCTCGAGCGGGCCGAAACGGGATTTGTATTCCATCTTGCGGCAGCCGGCGATCCAATAGCCCAGATAGACATGGGGCAGACCCAGCTCGACCGCCCGCCGCACGTGCCAGAGCACGATCTCGGTACCGAGGCTGCGGCGCTTCTCCTCGGGGTCGAAGAACTTGTAGACCCCGGACAGGCCGTCGGCGACCCGATCCGTGAGCGAAACCCCGACCAGGCGGCCCGCGCCGTCGCGGAACTCGACCAGCCGGGTGCCCGGAGTGCCGTCCTCGACCATCTCCCGGTATTCGTCGAACCGCATCCCCTGCATGCCGCCCTCGCTGTGCCGCCGGTCGAGATAGCGGCTGAACAGCAGATACTGCTCCTCGGTGACCCGCGGCGGCCTCTCGCGGACCACCAGATCCCGGTTGCGGGCACGGATCTTCCGGAAACTGCGGGTCCAGACGAACTGCGGCGCCAGCACCCGCACCGAAACGCAGGCCTGACAGCCCGGGCAATGGGGCTTGTAGACGAAGCGCTGGCTGCGGCGGAAGCCGGCGCCGGTCAGCGTGTCGAAGGCGGTCGGCGGCAGCTCGTCGAGACAGGCCACCACGCGGCGCTCCATCCGGTCCGCCAGATAGGGGCAGGGGGCCGGCGGAGTGAGGAAGAAGGCATGTGGCGTCGTGATGGTCACGCTGCGCGCGGGCTCCGCGTGGCTACGCCGGTTCGCCGGACGAACCGGCCCGTCGGCGCCGCAATATGGGGCAAACGGGGCCGGCGATCGAGGCCCCTTCGGCGAGATGCCGGCGAACCGGGGTCAGCGAACATCGTTGAGATGGCAGGCCGCGTAATGCCGCGGTGCGATTTCCCGCAGCACCGGGGCTTCCTCCCGGCAGCGGGCGAAGGCGCGCGGGCAGCGGGGATGGAAGTGGCAGCCCGGAGGCGGATCGGCGGGCGAGGGGATCTCCCCCTGGATCGGCCGGAACCGGCGGCGTCCGGCATCGAGCCGCGGCACATCCTCCAGGAGCGCGTGGCTGTAGGGATGGTTGGGGTGGCGACAGAGCTCCTCGGTGGCCGCCAGCTCGACGATGCGCCCCAGATACATGATGGCGATGCGGTCGGAAATGTGCTCGACCACGCCCAGATCGTGGCTGATGAACAGATAGGTGAGGCCGAGCTCCTCCCGCAGCTCCAGGAAGAGGTTGAGGATCTGGGCCTGGATCGACACGTCGAGAGCGGCGATGGCCTCGTCGCAAACGAGGAACTCGGGCTCCACCGCGAGGGCGCGGGCGATGCCGATGCGCTGCCGCTGGCCGCCCGAGAAC
>JALSRW010000490.1 GCA_026984595.1 Alphaproteobacteria bacterium | reverse complement strand
CCTCGGCGCAGGAGACGGTGACCTCGGCGCCATCCGGAATCGTCTCGGTCGCTCCCTCGGCCCCGACCACCGCCGGAATGCCCAGCTCGCGGGCGACGATGGCGGCATGGCAGGTGCGGCCGCCGCGGTTGGTGACGATCGCCGCCGCGGTCTTCATCACCGGTTCCCAGTCGGGGGTGGTGGTATCGGCGACCAGCACCTCGCCGGGCCGGAAGGCGGCGAGCTCGCGCGGGCTCCTGACGATGCGCGCCCTCCCCTGGGCGATCTTCGTGCCCACTGCCCGGCCGCCGACCAGCATCCGCCCCTCGCCGGTCAGACGGTATTCCTCGAGCACCGTCGCCTTGCGCTGGGAGACCACCGTCTCCGGCCGGGCCTGGACGATGTAGAGCTTGCCGTCGAGGCCATCGAGCGCCCATTCCATGTCCATCGGGCTGAAGCGGCCGTGCTTCTTGCTGTAATGATCCTCGATGGCGATGGCGAAGCCGGCCAGCTCCAATACCTGGCCATCCTCCAGACAGAAGCGCCGGCGCTCCTCCTCGGAAGTGGGACGGGTGACGATCGCCTCCCGGGTGCGCCCCTCGGCATAGACCATCTTGATCTTCTTGGCGCCCAGCACCCGCCGCAGCACGCAGCGATAGCCCTCCCGGTAGGTGGGCTTGTGGACATAGAACTCGTCGACATCCACCGCCCCCTGCACCACCGTCTCGCCCAGCCCCCAGGCGCCGGTGATGAAGACGATGTCGGGATGGCCCGATTCGGTGTCGATCGAGAACATCACCCCCGAGCTGGCGAGATCGGAGCGCACCATCTTCTGCACGCCCACCGAGAGGGCTACCTTGAAATGGTCGAAGCCCTTGTCGACCCGATAGGAGATGGCGCGGTCGGTGAACAGCGAGGCGAAGCAGCGGCGGATCGCATCGAGCAGCATCTCGGGGCCGCGCACATTGAGATAGGTGTCGTGCTGGCCGGCGAAGCTGGCGGTCGGCAGATCTTCGGCGGTGGCCGAGCTACGCACCGCGAAGGACAGATCCTCGCCATACTCCTCGACCATCCGCGCATGGGCCTCGAGGATCTCCTCGCGCGCCCCCGCGGGCAGGCCGGCGGCATAGACGATCTCGCGGCAGCGCGCGCCGGCCCGCCGGAGGGCGGCGACATCGCGCTTGTCGAGCCCGTCCAGGATCTCGTGCAGCTCGTCCCAGGCCCCCGCCTGGGTCAGCGCATCGCGGTAGGCCCGGGCGGTGACGGCGAAGCCGCCCGGAATGCGCACCCCGAGCGGTGTCAGCTCCCGCACCATTTCGCCGAGACTGGCGTTCTTGCCGCCCACCAGCGGCACATCCTCCATCCCGAGCTCGGCGAACCAACGGACGTAACGCGGTGATGTGGCCATGGCCTTCTCCCCGGACAGGCGCTCTTCTGGCCTCCATATGGGGTGTGCGGCCCGGGCCGCAATTCGTGCGCTGCCGGGCGCTCGCGTCATTCTGTCCCGCGCCCCGCCGCGGCCACCGCGCCGCGTTGGCAGCCCCGCGCCCCTGCTCTAGAGTGCGGCGCCAGCAAACCGGGAGACCAACGCCGTGATCCAGCGCACGATTTCGCCTGTGGACGGGCGCGTCTACGTGGAACGCGAGCTCGCCGATGCGCAACAGGTCGAGGCGGCCCTGGAAAGGGCGGAACGGGCGGCCCCGGGCTGGCGCGCCACGCCGGTCGAAAAGCGGATCGAGACCCTGTCCCGGGCGGTCGATCTGTTCGTCGCCAGAAAGGCGCAGATCGCCGAGGAGATCACTTGGCAGATGGGTCGGCCGATCCGCCATTCGCCGCTGGAGGTGGGCGGCTTCGAGGAGCGGGCGCGCTACATG
>JALSRW010000489.1 GCA_026984595.1 Alphaproteobacteria bacterium | reverse complement strand
GCCGCCTCGCGCACCCAGCGCCCTTCCTCGTGGGCACGCCGGCGCTGCTCCAGCCGCTCCCGGTTGCAGGGGCCGTCGCCCTTGACCACCCGCCAGAACTCGTCCCAGGGGATGGGACCGAAATCGTAATGGCCGCGCTCGGGATTCCATCGGAGATCGGGGTCGGGAATGGTCAGACCCAGACGTTCGGCCTGAGGAACGGTGGCATCGACGAATTTCTGGCGGAGTTCGTCGTTGCTGACCCGCTTGATCTTCCATTTCATGGACTGGGCGCTGTGCACCGAATCGGCGTCGGGCGGGCCGAACATCATGAGCACCGGCCACCACCAGCGATCGAGCGCTTCCTGGACCATCCGCCGCTGTTCGGGAGTGCCCTCGGCGAGAGTCATGACGATCTCGTAGCCCTGGCGCTGATGGAAGCTCTCCTCCTTGCAGATGCGCACCATGGCCCGGGCATAGGGACCGTAGGAGCAGCGCTGCAGCGGCACCTGGTTCATGATGGCGGCGCCGTCCACCAACCAGCCGATCATTCCCACATCCGCCCAGCTCAGGGTCGGGTAGTTGAAGATCGAGGAGTATTTGGCCTTGCCCGCCAGAAGCTGATCGACCAGCTCGGCGCGCTCCACCCCGAGCGTCTCGCAGGCCGAATAGAGATAAAGCCCGTGTCCCGCCTCGTCCTGGATCTTGGCCAGCAAGATGGCCTTGCGGCGCAGGGTCGGGGCACGGGTCACCCAGTTGCCCTCGGGCAGCATGCCGACGATCTCGGAATGCGCGTGCTGGCTGATCTGCCGGATCAGCGTCTTGCGATACCCGTCCGGCATCCAGTCGTTGGGCTCGATGCGGATCTCCGCGTCGATCTTCTCCTGGAAGCGGGCTTCCAGCGCCTTCTCCTCGGCGGTCTCCGCCGCGCGCACGGGGCCGATCTTGCCGTCCAGCCCTTGGGTGTACATGCTCCCTCCCGATCCGGGATCCTGGCCACGATACGAGCGACAATGTGGTACGAAAAGCCTCGCGCTTCAATCGCTTTCCGCATTGCAGCCGGAGCCCGCATCGAGCAGCGGACGCGGCTTGCCGGCCTCCGCCGTTCGGCAGGAGGGGGACGGCGGTACCGGTGCTGTGCCCGGTGACGGCGCCTCGGCCCCTGCGCTGCGGTCGGCCGCGGCCTGCCGCATCGGGGGACGCGGCACCGGCAGCGGAGGCGGATGGGCGGACACCTTCGCCTTCGCCGGCGTCCGTCTCGCCCCGCGGTGCTTCGTCGCCGGTTGCGCGGGCGGCCCGGGGGCGGCGGGCGCGGCTTCCGGAGTGGACACCGCTGCTCGCGCGTCACGGGGGGGAACCGGTGGCCAGGTCCGTGGCGCCAGCGCCGCCGCGCGGCGGCGGCTTTCCTCGATCAGCAGCCGTTGCGCCGCATCGGGGCGGAACGGATAGGCGCCGACGAAACGATCCTCGCGGCCGGGATCGGGAGCCGTGTAGCAGACCACATCGGCCAGGCTGCGGTAGCACCAGGCCAGCCCCTCGGGCTCTTCCGCGGCCCGCGGGGAGAGCGCGAAGGCGGGGACGAGCAGCAGGACGACGAAAAGAGCGAGACGTGACATCGGGTGCCGCTCCGGTTCCCAGGGGCCGGGTGGCGAGGCCGGGCGTAGTGCGCCGCTGCCGTTGATGCCACGCCGAGGGTTAAGATTCGCTTATCGCCGGCGGCTCCTCCGTCCGGCGGGCGATGCAGGATGCGCCGGGTGAGGCCGGTCTCGCAGGCCAGTCCTTCGCGGGTCCGTACCGGCATCCCGGCGACCCCGCCGAATACCAGCCCCCCTGCGGGCCGGCGCGCCATGGACGGCGGGATTGTGCAGTCCGGTGGCATCGCGCATGCGGATGATGCCGGCGGTCGAATGGAAGTGATCGCCGTGGGGTTCGGGCAGCCCCCGGATCCGCACGCTGCCGTCCGCATCGGGCGGTTTGGCGAAGGCCGGATCGGCCGCCAGTAGCTGCAGCACGGCCAGCGTACGGAGCTGCAGGGCATCGAGCCTGGCGGGGCTGGTCCTCCTGGTCGGGGGCATGACGCATCTAGTCCACGGCCATGGCCAGGATCTGGCTGAGCTGGCAGAGGGGACGTCCGGTCTCCTCCGCCCAGCCGTTGAAGATCGCCTGTACGCCCTGTCGATCGCTGCGACTCCGGGGCTCTCCCCGCCAGACGCCGAAGAGGTCGAGCGCTTTGACGACCGAACTCGTCAGGAGGAACGTGTCCTTGCCCACCATGCGCAGGAAATAGGGCGCCGAACGACCCCCCATCTGGGTGAAATCGCGGGCGATCTCGGCCCAGAGATCGACGATCCGAGTGACCGGCCAGGCCGCCAGATATTTGCCGAAGCCTCCGTGCCGTGCGGTGATTTCCAGCATCGCCCGGGCATTCGCCCGGACCGCACGCAGTTTGCCGAGATGGCGGATCAGGCGGCGATCTCCCAGCAGTTCCTCGATGTGCTCGTCGGAATAGGCGGCGACGGTCCGCGGGTCGAAACCCGAGAACGCCTCCTCGAAGGCCGGCCATTTGGCGTCCACGAGGCCGTGGCGCAGACCGGCGCGGAAGATCCGGAGGCTCATCGCCGACAGCAGCCGGTCATCCGGCAATGCCGCGAGCGCGGCCGGCGGGAGCGGCTGCGGCAGCCGTTCCTCGAGCGCGGTCTCGCCGTGCCGCAGCAATGCCGTCTCGTAGATCCGCGCGAAACCGGTATCCGCCATCGGCGCCTCCCCTGCGGTCGGTTGCCAAGATAGGCGGCGGACGCGGCGGGTCGAGGGCGCGGCGCCGGCGTCGCCCACTGTGGCAATTCGGTGCCAGCGCGGATCGCGCATTCGGGCTTCGGCACATGGCGCTGGACCTCGTCGCCGACCGCGTCAACATCAACCCTAGTCTGGAAGATGGAATCACCCTTTGTGGTGAGGAGGAACGGGTGTGTCGTATGGTCTCGTCGATCTGCCGGCAGCGTTGCGAATCGCCGGTCTTTCCGCATTTCTCGCGGTTGCATCCTTGCCGCTCCAGACAGCGGGCGTCGCGGCGGAGACCCTGTCCGACGCCCTGAAGCTGACCTACCGGCAGAATCCCGATCTCGAAGCGGCACGGGCCCGGCTGCGGGCGGTGGTCGAGCAGGTGCCCCAGGCGCTGGCCGGTTTCCGGCCGAAATTCTTCGTCGATGGCACGGCCGAGTCGGTGCGCGGGCAGACCGAGCTGGCCGACAGCGACCGCGATACCTTCGGCATCTCGGCCAGCGTCCTGCAGAATCTGTATGCCGGCGGCGGTACCACGGCGGCGGTGGCGCGGGCGGAAGCGGAGGTCCGTTCGGAGCGGGCACGTCTCTACGCGACCGAGGAGGAAGTGCTGCTGCAGGCGGTGGTCGCGTACACATCGGTGGTTCGCGATCGCGAGGTGCTGCGCATCGCCATCAACAATGCCGATCGCCTCAAGCAGCATCTGGCGGCCACCAGAGACCGCTTCGAGGTGGGCGAAGTGGCCCGCACCGATGTCGCCCAGTCCGAGGCGCGCTACGCCCGGGGTCTGGCGGATGTCGAATCGGCGCGTGCCGATCTCGCGAGCTCCCTGGCCGAATACCGGCGGGTGGTCGGTCAGGAGGCCGGTGAGCTGGTCACCGAGCCCGCCATCGAGGCGCTTCCGGCGACCCTCGAGGAAGCCTATGCGCTGTCCGACAAGCATCCGTTGATCGAAGCTGCGCGTTATCGGCTCACCGCCGCCCGTCAGGCGTTCCTCGAAGCCCGCGCCGGGTTGCTGCCGACGGTCGATCTTCAGGGCCGGCTCAGCTACACCGAGGAACCCACCGCTCTCGTCGATTGGCAGCGGGATGCGCGCATCGGCGTCAATGTCTCGATCCCGCTCTATCAGGGCGGTGCCGTCTATGCGCGGGTGCGCCAGGCCCGCCAGACGGTGGCGCAGCGCCAGCGGGAGCTCGATGCCGCGGTCCGGCAGGTGCAGAAGCAGGTGGGCGAAGCCTGGGAACGGCTGCTGGCGGCAGCGGAGCTGATCCGCGCCTTCGAGTCCCAGGTCAAGGCGAACGAGATCGCCCTGCGCGGGGTGCAGGAAGAAAATCTGGTCGGCACCCGCACCGTTCTCGATGTCCTCGATGCCGAGCAGGAACTGTTCGATTCGCGCACCGGGCTGGTCCGCGCCACCCAGAGCCACGTCCAGGCCAGCTATCAGCTCAAGAGCGCCATCGGCCAGCTCACGGCGGTCGATCTCGGGCTCGAAGTCGAGCTCTACGAGCCCGACCGCTATTACGAGCAGAACCGCACCCGCCTGTTCGGTTACGAATGACCGGCTGCCTCGGACGGGCCTGTCAAGCGCCGATTCCCGCTTCTCGCCACCTTCGGGTATGGTTGGGAGGCGTCTTTACGCTCCTTTAACAGGGCTCGGGCTACACCTGTCGTCAGGTCCCGATCTTCGGTCGGCTCTCGCCGCCGGGAGATCATGCGAGGTGGAGACGAGCAATGCGAGCATGGCGAGGTTTTGCGCTGGCGGCGCTGACGGGCGCGGCGACGGTCGCCGCGGCATCTTCGGGCCGGGCCGCCACGGCGACCGCCAATCTGGCTCTCCAGGTGGAGGTCCTTACCGGCTGCGAGGTGGGCGACGCCTCGATCGACTTCGGAAGCTACCAGAGCGGTCAGAGCGCCGCCCTGGTGGCCAATACGAACCTGGTACTGACCAATTGCACCGTCGATTCGGTGGTCGTCGAGCTCGACGGCGGGACGGCGGGCGACACCACCGCGCGCCGTCTGACGGGGCCGGGCGGTGCGACTCTGGGCTATCAGCTCTTCAAGGGGCCGAATCTCGGTAACCCGTTCCGTGACAACGGTGCCGGGCGGACCATCGACATGACCGGTCGCACCACCGCCAACGTGCCGGTCTACGGCCGCATTCCCGGCGGCCAGACGGTTCCCGCCGGCACCTACACCGATACCGTCAACGTGACGCTGACCTTCTGACCGAAGTTTCCCGCGTTGTCCCCTGTCTGAACCGCTGTCCCGGAAGGTCCGGCCCGGCCCGTCGCCGGGCCGGGCCGCCCACCGCTCCGCGGGGGATTGCGTCCCGGCGGGTGGCGGAGGATATTGTCCGGAGACTTCGTCCGACGCGCGCCCGCCTCGACGGGACGCGCCGTGCGGGAGGAGATGGTGGGGGGATCGGCGATGGTCGGGAGGCATCTGTCACGCCGCTCCGTGACGGCGCTGCTGGCGGCTGCGCCGCTGCTGCCGGCGGCCGGACGAGCGGCGCCCGGCCTCTCCTTCGGCCTGACGCCGGTCTTTCTGGACAATGATGCGCGCCTGCTGGCGCTCATGCGACGATATTTCGAACGCCGCACGGGAAGTCCGGTGCGGTTGGTCAAGCGCCGCAGCTACCAGGAGGTCACCGTACTGCTGCTGGCCGGGCAGCTCGATGCCGCCTGGATCTGCGGCTATCCCTACGTCCAGCATCGCGACCGGCTGGATCTGGTGGTGGTGCCGGTGTGGCGCGGTGCGCCGCTCTATCGCTCCTACATCATCGTCCGCCGCGACCATCCGGCGAGCCGGCTGGAGGAGCTGCAGGGCGACATCCACGCCTTTTCCGATCCCGACAGCAACTCCGGCTATCTGGCGACGGCCACCCTCCTGATCCGCCACGGCCGCCGCCCGGGAACCTTCTTCCGCCACGTCTTCTTCACTTACGGCCATCGCAACGTGGTGCGCGCCGTCTCTCGCGGTCTCGCCGACAGCGGCAGTGTGGATGGTTACGTGTTCGAGGTGCTGGCCGAGCGGGAGCCCGATCTGGTGGCCGGTTGCCGGGTGCTGCGACGATCCGTTCCGTTCGGCTTTCCACCGATCGCCGCACGAGCCGACAGCCGGGCCACGGGGCTGCTGCGCAGCGCCTTTTTGGACATGGAGGAGGATCCCGTCGGGCGCCAGATCCTGGCTCTGCTGCGCCTCGACCGTTTCGCCGAGGCCGCGTCCTCGCTCTACGACACGATCGCCGCCAATGCGCGGATCCTCGCGCTGGCCTCATGATCGGCACCGGTGTCGCGCCACGCAACTGGCCCCTGGCGGTCAAGGTGCCGCTGGTGGTGGCGGTGCTGATGGCCGCGCTCGGCCTGCTCGCCTCCTGGATCGTCCTCGCCAGCCTCGCCAGCATCCAGGAGCGTAATCTGCGACGCCTCGCGGACGTCACCCTGCAGACCCTGGCGGCCAGCCTGGCGGCTCCGGTGGAACGGCGCGACATCTGGGAGACCTTCGACGCCCTCGACCGGCTGACCGCCCTCGACGGCGGCATGCCGGTGATCGCCATGGTCGTTCTGCTGCCCGGTGGCGAGGTGCTGGCGGCCTCGGACCCCGAGCGTTTCCCGACCCTGCGACCGCTCGGCGAGCCGTTGCTGCTCAGCGCGTTGCGGGGCGGCGGCATGCTGTTCGATACGGGTGCGGCGCGGGCGGTGGCCACCTACCGGCTGGAGGGTGGCGGCGAGCAGCTCGGAACCCTGCTCGCGGAACTCGACATCCGTGCCCTGCTCGCCGAGCGGCGGCGGGCGGCGCTGGCACTGGTGGTGAGCAACAGCTTCCTCACCCTGGTGATGGCCGGTGTCGGTTATGCGCTGATGCGCCGCATGCTGGGGCCGCTGAGCCGTCTGGCGGCGGCGGCCGAACGTCTGGAAAAGGGCGAGGATCCGGGAGTGCTGCTGGAGGCGCCGCACGGCTCGCGCGAATTCCGCAAGCTGTTCGGAAGGTTCCGGGCGATGGTCCGGGCGGTGCGGGAGCGGGAAATGATCCTCAAGCGTCTGGTCGAGGAGGACCGGCTCGCCCAGCTCGGGCGTCTGGCCTCGGCCATGGCCCACGAGGTGAACAACCCGCTGACCGGCCTGCTGACAGTGGTGGACACCCTGCGGCGACGGGGGGAGGACGAGGGCGTGCGCCGCCATGCGGTGGAGCTGCTGGAGCGCGGCCTGCTCGGCATCCGCAATGTGGTGGGGGCGATGCTGGTGGCCTACAAGGAGGATCGTGAAGCCGCGCGGCTCACGCGGCGGGCGATCGACGATCTGCGCTATCTGGTACAGCACGAGGTGGCGCGCAAACGTCTCGAGCTCGTCTGGGACAACCGGCTGCCGCCGAGCCTTCCCGTCGACGGCGGCGCCGTCCGTCAGGCCCTCCTGAACCTCCTGCTGAACGCCTGCGGGGCCTCTCCGGTGGGCGGCACGGTGGCTTTCGAGGCGGTGGCGGAAGACGGGATCTGCCGTTTCCGGATCGCCGATCAGGGGGGCGGCATTCCCGCCGCGATGGCCGCCATTCTCGAGCGGTCGGGGCCGCCCGAGGCGCCGCCCGGCCGTGGCCTCGGACTGTGGACGGCGGCCACCCTCTGGCAGCGGATCGGGGGCAAGATCGAGGTCGAGCGTGGCGAGGCGGGGGGAACGCGTATTCTTCTCGTGGTGCCGGTCGAGGTCGGAGTGGAGGTGGCATGATGGCCGGGGAGCCGCAGACTGTGGCGCTGGTCGAGGACGATCCCATCATCGGCGCCTCCCTGGCCCAGCGGTTCGCCATCGAGGGCATCACCACCCAGTGGTGGCGCAGCGGCGAGGAGGCGTTGGCCGGATTTGCCCGCCAGCGGCCGCAGCTCGTGGTCTGCGACATTCGCCTTCCCGATCTCGACGGCGAAGCCCTGTTCGGACGCAGCACGCGACTGCTGGGTCCGGTTCCGTTCCTGTTCATCACCGCCTTCGGCGATATCGAACAGGCGGTGCGGCTGGTCCGCGCCGGGGCGGTCGACTACATCACCAAGCCCTTCGCTGCCGAGGCGCTGATCGCCAAGGTGCGCGATCTGATCGGAAGCGAGGCGGCCCGCAGCGAGGGCAGTCTCGGTCGCTCGCCGGCGATGCGGGCCATCGAGGCGCTGCTCAGGAGGGTGGCGAGAGTCGACAGCCATGTGCTGTTCCTCGGCGAAAGCGGCGTCGGCAAGGAGATCTGCGCCCGTTTCCTGCATGCCGTCTCACCGCGCGCCGAAGCCCCCTTCGTGGCCGTCAACTGCGCGGCCATTCCCGCCGAGCTCGTGGAAAGCGAGCTGTTCGGTCACGAGCGGGGTGCCTTCACCGGGGCGCTCGCCCGCCATTGCGGCTATGCCGAACGCGCCGAGGGAGGCTGCCTGTTCCTCGACGAGGTAGCGGAGCTGCCGCCGGCGGCCCAGGCCAAGCTGCTGCGGCTGGTGCAGGAGCGCAGCTTCCAGCGGGTCGGCGGCGAGCGGCCACTGCCCTTTGCCGCAAGGCTGGTCTGCGCCACCAACCGCGAGCTCGAACGGGAGGTGGAGGCGGGCCGCTTTCGCGCCGATCTCTACTACCGCATCAACGTGCTGCCGGTGCGGGTGCCGCCATTGCGCGAGCGTCCCGAGGACATCCCGCCGCTGCTCGATCGCTATGTCCGCGAGTTCGCGGAGCGGTTCGGGGTGGCGGTCACCGGGCTGGCGGCGACGGCGGTGGAGGCGGCAGTCGCCTGGCCCTGGCCCGGCAATGTGCGAGAGCTGGTCAACCGGATCGAACGGGCGGTGGCCTTGGCCGAGCATCCCCTGCTCCGGGCCGAGGACCTGTTTCCCGAGACGCTGGGGCCGCCGGACCCCGGCGACGAGCGCTTCCAGACCCTCGGCGAGGCCCGGGCGGCGGCCGAGAGACGACAGATCGAGCGAGCGCTGGCCCATACCGGCGGCCGCATCCTGGAGGCGGCGCGCCTGCTCGGCATCTCGCGGACCACCCT
>JALSRW010000488.1 GCA_026984595.1 Alphaproteobacteria bacterium | reverse complement strand
ATGGAGGATGTCATCTTCAACGGCTCCACGATCCGGCCGCGTTTCGATTTCGCCGAGGTGGCCGTCGTTCTGGAGGGGCCGATCGCGGGGCACGCCGAGGCCGGCGCCGAGCTCACCGTCTCCCGCCGCATCGGCCGCGGTGCCGGATCCGTCTACCGCATCGCCGGCAAGGAGGCCCGTGCCCGCGATGTCCAGCTCCTGTTCGCCGATGCCGGCAGCGGTGCGCGCAGCGCGGCCTTCGTCAGCCAGGGGCAGGTGACGGCCATCGTCGACGCCAGGGCCGACGAGCGTCGCCGCCTGCTCGAAGAGGCGGCGGGCATCGGCGGCCTGCATGCCCGCCGCCGTGAGGCCGAGCTGCGTCTGGCTGCCACCGAGCGCAACCTGGCCCTGGTGGTCGAGCGTCTCGCCGAGCAGGAACGTCAGCTCGCGGGGCTGGCCCGCCAGCAGCGCCAGGCCGAACGTTTCAGGCGGCTGCAGCAAGAGCTTCGCCTGCTCGAGAAACTGCGCCTGCTGCTGCGTCTCGAGAGGGCGCAACGCGAGGCCGCGGAACGCCGCCGCCAGCTCGGGGAAGCGGAACGGCGCCATGCCGAGGTCGCCGCCGAGCTCGAGGTGGCACGCCGCAGCCGGGGCGATCTCGAAACGGCTCTGCAGAACGTCCGTCAGGCCCGTTCGGCGCTGGCCACCGCCCATGTCCGGGCCGAAGAGAGGTTGCGCAGCCGCCGCCTCGCGATCGAACGGGAACGCAGCGAGCGGATCCGGCTGGAACGACGCATCGAGGAGCTGGAAACCGAGATCGCCGCCCTGTGCGATCGTTTGCGGCAGGAGGATCGACGGGCGGCGGACCTCGCGACCCGGCAGGCGGAGCTGGAGCGGGAGGCGGAAATCCTCCGGCGGCGGGCCGCGGAGGAAGAGCGGGCGGTGGAAGCAACCGCTGCGGATCTCGCCGCCGGCGAGGATCGGCTGCGGGCGCTGCTCGCCGAGGAGAGCCGGATCCGTGCCGACCGGGAGGCGGCCGAGCGGGCGATGGCGGAACTGCGCACCCGCCGGCGGGCCCTCGAGACGCGTCTCGGCGAGACGGAGAGCGAGCTGGCGGCCGCCGACGCCGAAGGCCCGAACGCCGAGCTGGCGGCGCTGGAAGAGGAGCGGGCCGATCTGCGGCGTCTTGTGGACGAGCGCGAAGCCGCGATGGCGCAGGCGCGGGAGGCGCTCACCGGTCTCGAACGGGAACGCCTCGCAGCGGAAGCCCGGCGTGACGCTCTGCTGCGCGAACGGGACCGGATCCGCGCCCGTGCCCGCGAGACCGAGGCGGCGATCCGTGCTCTCGAAGAGCGTCGCCGGCTGCTCGAGGCGGCCTCCGCGGCCGCCGGGGAACGTCGTGCACGGCTGCAGAGGGAGCGGGCCGAGCTCGAAGCGCGTCACGGCGCGGTGACGGTGCGGGAGCTCGAAGGGGAAATCGCCGAGAGGACGGCGGCGATGCGCGAGCTCGAGCTGCGGCTCGCGGAGCGCAGGCGTGGGCGGGAGGAGCTCCTCGCCCGCAGACGGGAACAGGCGGCCGAGCGGAGCGCCTGCGAACAGGAGCGGATGCGTCTCGAATCGGAGATCGCCGCTCTCGAGGGGCTGCTGCCGGCCGCCGCGACGGAGCCGTTGATCGACCGGCTGGAGCTGGGTGCCGAAGAAGGGCGGGCATTGATGGCGGCCCTGGGCGAGGAACTGCTGCTCGGTACCGATCGAACGGCTCCCGCCTACTGGTGCGAACCGCCGGCGCGCAACGGTGCCGATCTGCCTCTGCCCGAAGGGGTCGAACCCCTGTCCGGGAGGGTTGCGGGGACATCGGCGCTGACCCGACGGCTGGCGATGATCGGGCTCACCGATGCGGCCCGCGCCGAGGCCCTGCACCACCGTCTCGCGCCGGGGCAGCTCCTGGTCTGCCCCGAGG
Organism: Alphaproteobacteria bacterium; assembly: GCA_026984595.1. Lineage (GTDB taxonomy): Bacteria > Pseudomonadota > Alphaproteobacteria > Geminicoccales > Geminicoccaceae > JALSRW01. Next base: position 6,837 of record JALSRW010000488.1, on the reverse strand, counting down.
GCGGGATCTGGCGGTGGGACGGCCTGGTGCGGCGTCCCCAAGCGAGTGCGGAGGTGATCGCGCGTCTCGACCGGCGCCGCCGGCTGCGCCGGCTGCGCCGGCTGCTGGCCGAGCGGCAGCGTCGGGAAGCGGCGGCGTCCTCGCGCCTGGCGCGGACCGAGGAGGAACTCGCCGCCTGCGATGGCGAACTCGAGGAGCTGGACGCGCGCCACCGCGAGCTCGAACGGCGGATCGACACCCTCCGCCATCGTCGAGACGGCGTGCTGCGGGAGGCCGCGAGCGCCGGCCGGCGCCTCGAGGCGATCGCCGCCGAACACCACAGCCTCGAACAGGAGCTCGCCGGGATCTCGGCGCAGCAGGATGCGCTCGAGGCGGAGCTCGCAGCTCTGTGCGCGGCCCGCGAGGAGGAGCGGCAGGACGGGATCCTCGACGAGCAATGCGAGGCCGCCATCGAGGCGGTCTCGAAGATCGGCGCGGCGGTGGCGGAGCGGCGCGCGGAACTCGAACATCTGGCCGAGGAATTCGCCGCGCTGCGTCGGCGCGAAGCGGAGCTCGACAGGGAGATCGCCGACCGGCGCGCGCGGTTGGCCGGTCTCGGCGAGCGTGTGGCGGCACTGCGGGCGATGGGCGAAGCCGGGCGTACCGAGCTCGCGGCCCTGGAGGAGGCGGCGGCGGAACGGCAGGAGCGGCTCGCCCGACTGCGCGAGGCCGCGGAAGCGCTGGCCGAGCGACGGGGACGGCTGGAGGCGGCCCGTGAGGAGCTTCACCGGGCGCTGGATGCGGCACGCCGCAAGCGCGAGGAGACCGCGGCCAGGCTGGCGGCCGTGGACAAGGAGCGCTCGGTGGTCGACCGCGAGCGCACACATCTCGGCAGCCTGTGCGAGGAGCTGCGGCTGCGGTTGGAACAGCTCGGCCGGGCGCTGGAGACGAGCCGCAGCGAACGCGAACTGCTGGCGCCGCCGCAGCAGGGGGCGCCGACCGCGGAGCTCGAAGCGGAACTCGCCGGGCTGGCGCGCGATCTGGCGGCCAGAGAGGAGGAACAGCAGCGGCTGGAGCGGGCACTTGCGGCCTGCCGCGAGAAGGTCGATGCGCTGGCGGCGACCGCCGGCAGCGCCCGGGAGCGCATCGCCGGTCTGCGCGGCGAGCTCGCGCGGATCGAGGGCGAGATCGAGGCCATTGCCAGGGAGATCCGCGAGAGTCTGGGGCGTCCGGCCCGGGAGTTGCTGGTCGATCCGGCCGTCCGCGAGGCCCTCGCCACCACTGCCATGGAGGAGATCGAGCCGCGGATCGAACGGCTGAAGCGGGCCCGCGAGCGGCTCGGCGAGGTCAACCTGCGGGCCGCCCGCGAACATGCCGAGCTCGAGCGCGCGGTGGCCGAAACCCGGGCCGAGGAAGCGGAGCTGCGGGGCGCGGTGGAGCGGCTGCGCGCGGCCATCGCCACCCTCGACAGGGAAGGCAGGCGCCGGCTGCTGGCGGTGTTCGAGACCGTGGACCGGCATTTCCGGGATCTGTTCCGGCGCCTGTTCGGCGGCGGCGAGGCGCATCTGCGGCTCACCCGTCTCGACGAGCCCTTCGCCGCCGGGCTCGAGCTCGAGGCGATGCCGCCGGGCAAGAAGCTGCAGCATGTGAGCCTCCTCTCGGGCGGCGAGAAGAGCCTCGCGGCCCTGGCCCTGGTGTTCGCCTTCTTTCTCGCCCGGCCGAGTCCGCTCTGCGTGCTCGACGAGGTCGATGCCGCGCTCGACGATGCGAATGTCGAGCGCTTCGTGGCCATGATGTCGGACATTGCCGGGCAGACCGGCACCCGCTTTCTGGTGGTCACCCATCACCCACTGACCATGGCCCGGATGGACCGGCTCTACGGGGTGACGATGACCGAGCCCGGGGTGTCGCGGCTGGTCTCGGTGATGCTGGAGACGGCGGTAGCGCTTCGCGCTACGGCATGATGCCGCACGGATTCCGCCCGCCTTGACAGGGCGGGGGGGCGTTTTTAGGTTTGCGCCGCCTTCGCGGGCCGGGGCGGCGGGTCGTGGTCGGGCTCACGAAGGCATGGAGCGGATGGCGCACAAGGACAGATTATCGTCGTTCGAGGAGTTCGACGCCAAGCTCGAGAAGCTGAGCGCCCGCGGGAGCTCGCCTCGGGGCGAGCGCCGGTGGGGTGGGCGAGCCCTCTCCCAGGGGATGCAGGCGGGGATCGACATTCTCGTCGGTTTGGTCGGGGGGGTACTGATCGGATTCGGGCTCGACGACTGGTTCGGTACGCGTCCTCTGTTCCTGATCGTGTTTTTCGTGTTCGGTTCGGCGGCCGGCATCCGCAATGCGTTGCGGGATCTGCGCCGGGCCGGATCGCCGGAGGCGGGGACGCCACCGGAAGATGCTGAAACCCGCTCGAAGGGCGAGGACGGAGAGTAGCGGTGGCGAGCCCGTTGGAGCAGTTCCAGATCGAGCCGATCGTCCCGATCACCGTCGGCCACATCGACCTCAGCTTCACCAACTCCTCCTTGTGGATGGCGATTTCGGCCGCTGCCGTCTATGCGCTCGTGATGGCCGGGACCCGGCATCACGCGCTGGTTCCCGGACGCCTGCAGACGCTCGTGGAGATCGCCTACGAGTTCGTCGCGGAAATGGTGCGGGAGAACACCGGCAAGGAAGGCATGCGCTTCTTTCCCGCCATCTTCACATTGTTCATGTTCATTCTGACCGGCAATTTCCTCGGCATCATTCCCGGCGCCTTCACCTTCACCAGTCACATCATCGTCACGTTCTTCATGGCGATCTGCGTGTTCCTGGGCGTCACCGCGGTCGGCTTCTGGATGCACGGTGTGCGCTTTCTCCTGTTCTTCGTGCCACCGGGCGCCCCCAAGCTCATGCTGCCGATCATGGTGCCGATCGAAATCCTCTCGTACTTTTTCCGGCCGGTGAGCCACTCCATCCGGCTGTTCGTCAACATGATGGCGGGGCACACGATGCTCAAGGTGTTCGCCGGGTTCATCGTCGCCATGGGCGTATTCGGCGTGCTGCCGCTGTCCGTGAACGTGGCGCTGACGGGCTTCGAGTTCATCGTCGCCCTGCTGCAAGCCTATGTCTTCACCGTCCTGACCTGCCTGTATCTCCACGACGGGATCCACATGCACTGACACGGCGGGACGCTCCAGAGCAAGCTTCGCACCCTTTTGCACCAACGGGAGAGTCGTGATGGACCTCGAATCTGCAAGAATGATCGGCGCAGGCCTCGCCGCCATCGGCGTGATCGGCGCCGGCGTCGGCATCGGCAGCATCTTTTCGAGCCTGATCTCGACGGTCGGGCGCAACCCCTCCGTGCAGCCGCGCGTGTTCCCCTTCGCGATGATCGGCTTCGCACTGGTGGAAGCGGTGGCTCTCTACGCCCTGCTGATCTCCTTTCTGGTTCTCTTCCTCTGACGTCGCAGTGAGGGCGGGCCGGAGACGTCCGCCGTCACTCGCCCGGGAGCGTGCTTTGCGGAGAAAGCTACGAGACGTGCTGCTACCGTTGCTGCCGTTGCTGCTCGGGAGCGGCGTGGCCGTGGCGGCGGAGCCGAACGAAGGCGGCGGCATGCCGCAACTCGACGTGTCGACCTATCCCAGCCAAATCTTCTGGCTGATCCTGACCTTCGCGGTGCTCTACTACCTCCTGAGCCGCAAGGGGCTGCCCCGGGTGGCCGAGATCCTCGAGGCGCGGCAGGACCGTATCGCCGCCGATCTCGACCGGGCCGCCCGGCTGCGGCAGGAGGCGGAAGAGACCCTGCGCCGCTACCAGGAGATGATCGAGGAGGCGCAGGCGCGGGCGCGGACGCTGCTGCAGGCCGCACAGGAGCGGATCGCCGGCGACTTCGCCGAACGCCAGGCGGCGCTCGAAAAGGAGCTCCAGGAAAGGATCCACGAGGCCGAGGAGCGCATCGCCGAAGCCCGCGGGAAAGCGCTCGCGGAGATCGACGAGGTCGCCGCCGAGCTGGTGCAGACCGCGGCCCAGCACCTGGCTTCGCTGAAGATCGGCAAGAAGGATGCGCGCGCCGCGGTCGGCCGCGTCGCCGGGGAGAACAGGGCGTGACCGAGTTCTGGCTGCTGGTCGCCTTCGCCATCGTCGTCGTCCTGCTGTGGAAGCCGGTGCGCCGCCGGCTCCTGCCCGCGCTCGACCAGCGGGCGGCCAAGATCCGTGCCGATCTCGACGAGGCGCAGCGGCTGCAGGAAGAGGCCAAGTCGCTCTTGGCGAAATACCAGCGCCAGCTCCACAACGGCGAGTCCCTGGCCCGCGAAATCATGCAGCGGGCAGAGACCGAGCAGCAGCGGTTCGAAGCGCGGATGAAGGCCGATTTCGAGGCAATGGTGGCGCGGCGCACCCAGCAAGCCGAGGAGCGGATCGCGCAGGAGGAAGCGCGGGCGCTGGCCGAGGTCCGCGATCGGGCGGTCGAGCTCGCCGTGCGGGCCACCGAGCGGGTGCTGCGCGAGCGGATCGGCGAGAAGGAAGGCCGTGCACTTCTCGAAAAGGCCCTGGTGGAGGTCGATCACAAGCTGCACTGAGGCCGGGCTGCCGGCCCGACGGGGGCGGGCGCCGGCAACCTCCGGGGAGAAGCGCATTGCGGATCGAAGGGATCGTCGCTCTCGTGACCGGTGCCGGCTCGGGACTCGGCGCGGCGACCGCCCGGGCGTTGCGCGAACATGGCGCGAGGCTGGCACTGGTCGATCGCGATGGAGGGCGCCTCGCCGCGGTGGCCGAGGAACTCGGCGCCGCCAGCGCGGTGCTCGATGTCGCCGACGCCGAGGCGGCGGAAGCGGCCCTTGCCCGGCTGGCGGAAGAGTCGGGGGCGCCGCGTCTGCTGGTCAACTGTGCGGGCATCGCTCCCGCGGCACGCATCGTCGGGCGCAAGGGGCCGATGCCGCTCGCCGACTTCGAGGCCGTCCTGCGGGTCAATCTGCTCGGCAGTTTCAACATGATGCGTCTGGTGGCCGCCCGCATGGCGGAGCTCGAGCCGCTGGAGGACGGGGAACGCGGCGTGATCGTCAATACCGCCTCGGTGGCCGCCTTCGAGGGCCAGATCGGTCAGGCCGCCTACGCCGCCTCCAAGGGCGGCATCGCCTCGCTGACCCTGCCGGCGGCGCGCGAGCTGGCCGATCGCGGCATCCGTGTGCTGGCCATCGCTCCCGGGCTGTTCGCCACCCCGATGCTGCTCGGCATGCCGCAGCAGGTGCAGGATTCGCTGGCCGCCACGGTGCCCTTCCCGCACCGCTTCGGCAAGCCCGAGGAATATGCGGCGCTGGTTCTCCACATCTGCGAGAACCCCATGCTCAACGGCTGCGTGCTGCGGCTCGACGGAGCGCTCAGGATGGCGCCGCGCTGAGCCCTCCACCGTCGTCTACATGTTGACATAGTTGGGGCCGTCGCCACCTTGCGGTGCCGTCCAGTCGATGTTCTGGGCGGGATCCTTGATATCGCAGGTCTTGCAATGGACGCAGTTGGCGAAGTTGATCTGTAGGCGCCGGCCGCCCTTGCCATCCTCCACGAACTCGTAGACCTGTGCCGGGCAGTAGCGCTGCTCCGGTCCGTCATATTCGCGCAGATTGAGCTTGACGGGGATTTCCGGGTCCCGGAGGCGGAGGTGACAGGGCTGGTTTTCCTCGTGCGCGGTGTTGGAGAGATAGACCGAGGACAGCCGGTCGAAGGTGATCTTCCCATCGGGCTTGGGATACTCGATCTTCGGAGATTCCGAAGCGTTTTTCAGGCTCTTGTGGTCCTCGTGATGGCGCAGCGTCCAGGGCGCGCGACCGCGCAGGAGATAGGTGTCGAGGGCGGAATAGGCGATCGCCGGAAACAGCCCGAAGCGGAAGGCGGGGCGGATGTTCCGCACCCGGTAGAGCTCCTCCCACAGCCAGCTCTGGCGCAGCCGTTCGGGATAGGCCTCGAGCACCGGCCGGTCGGCACCCGCCCGCAGCGCCTCGAAGGCTGCTTCCGCCGCCACCATCGCCGATTTCATGGCGGTATGGGTGCCTTTGATCTTGGGTACGTTCAGGAACCCCGCGCAGTCGCCGATCAGCGCCCCGCCCGGAAACACCAGCTTCGGGATCGACTGGTAGCCCCCTTCCGACAGGGCGCGCGCACCGTAGCAGATGCGGCGTCCTCCCTCGAACAGCGGGCGGATCGCGGGGTGGGTCTTGAAACGCTGCATCTCCTCGAAGGGCGAGAGATGCGGGTTCCAATAATCGAGGCCGACCACGAAGCCGTAGGCCAGATAGTTCGTTCCCCAGTGGTAGAGAAACGACCCGCCGTAGGTGCGTCGGTCCAGCGGCCAGCCGATGCTGTGCAGGATCTTGCCGGGCTCGTGCCGGGCCGGATCGATCTCCCACAGTTCCTTGATGCCGATGCCATAGGTCTGCGGCTGCACCCCCTCGCGCAGCCGGAACCGCTCGAACAGGCGCTTGGTGAGATGGCCGCGGCAGCCCTCGGCGAAAAGGGTGAGGCGGGCGCGCAGCTCCATCCCCGGCTCGAAATTGGGGCCGGGCCTGCCTTCCTTGTCGAGGCCCTTGTCGTCGGTGATCACCCCGGCGACCCGACCTTCCTCGTCGAACAGAAGTTCGGCCGCGGCGAAGCCGGGGAAGATCTCGACTTCCAGCGCCTCGGCCTGTTCCGCCAGCCATTTGCAGACATTGCCGAGACTGACGATATAGTTGCCCCGGTTGTGCATCTGCGGAGGGGTCGGCAGGCGGAAGGCGCGTTTCGCGGTGAGATAGAGGAACAGATCCTCCTTCGCCTCGGTCTCCAGCGGCGCGCCGCGCGCTTTCCAGTCGGGCAGCAGCTCGTCGAGGGCGCGGGTTTCGAGGACGGCGCCC